>JAADID010000072.1 GCA_013151505.1 Chlorobiota bacterium
TTATTCTCATGATTTTGAACAAATGAATTTAAAAAAGATAATGCTTTGATGTCCTTTTTGAATTATCTGAAACAGCGGACAAACTCAAATCACCGGCAGATTTCACAGAGGATGTTTAACGGATAATTTCATTACTTTTGGTTGTCTAACATTTTATCTTTTGAGACTCAACAATTTTATAATCATTGGATTTTTATTTTTAAGCATTTCGGGGATTGCGCAGCATTTTGAGGTTAATGAAAATTACCGGAATGCGTATCAATATATTCTTGCCCTGAATTTTAATCGCGGCCGCGAAATCATCGCCGGGGAAAAATCGAAAGACCCGGATAATCTTTACACATTATACCTGGAAAATTATATTGATTTTCTGACGGTTTTCATCAGCGAGGATGAGGATATTTTTGACAGCATAAAGGATATTTCCGACGAAAGATATGATCAACTGCAGCAAATGGAAAAGGAAAATCCTTACCGCAATTACCTTTTAGGCAATATGAACCTTCAATGGGCTGTCATTCGGTTAAAGTTTCATGATTATTTTTATGCAGCCCTTGATATCAACCGGGCATACCGTTTACTTACAACCAACAAAAAGGCTTTTCCTGATTTTGTCCCCAACGACATCACGCTGGGGGTTTTGCACATCATGATCGGCATGGTGCCCGACAATTATCACTGGGTTCTCCGTCTGATCAATATGAAGGGCAGTGTAAAACAAGGTCGGGGAGAACTCATAAGGGCGCTTGACAGGTCAGACAGCGATCCCGCTTATTCGTATTTAAAAAATGAGATTCTTTTTTTCATGGGTTTCGTCGAGCTGAACATAGAACCCGGCAAAAAGCAATTAGACATCTTGTCGGGTCAAATAGCCCGGGCCGATACCAACAACCTGCTCCTCTCCTACCTCCGGGTTAATATACTGATGAAAACAGGTAAAAATGACGAGGCGCTGCAACTTTTTGAAAGGATCAACCGGATGAACGGTTATTTTCCGTTTTATTACCTGAATTATCTGCAGGGAGAATGTTATCTGCGCAAGCTGGAACCCCGGCAGGCAGGTCCGTTTTACGACGATTTCCTGAACCATTTTACAGGAAAAAATTACATAAAAGATACCTGGCGCAAGAAGGCCTGGACAGCTTTGCTTAGCGGTGATGAAATGAAATACAGGTATTTCCTGAAAAAGGTGCTTGAAACGGGGAACGATGATACCGGTCAGGACCGTGATGCGGAAAGGGAAGCCGAAAAGAATAAAATCCCCAATATTGATCTCATAAAAGTCCGTTTGTTATTTGACGGCGGGTATTACCAAAAAGCTGACAGCATTCTTTCGTCTTTGCCGGATGGACAGTTGAACGAGGAAGAGAGAGTGGAAAAAGTTTACCGAAAAGCACGGATCGCCGATGAATCCGGCGACAAGGATATTGCCGGATACTATTACATGCAAACCATTGAAGAAGGGAAACATCTTCCCCGGTATTTTGCGGGGAATTCTGCACTGAAGCTCGCTGAAATGTATGAAACGGGAGGCGATACGATCCATGCCCTGAAATATTACAACCTCTGCCTGAAACTGGATTTCGATGAATATGAAGCGGGGATTCACGGTAAGGCAAAAGCCGGAGTGAAAAGACTAAGCGATTGAGCTTGATTCCCTCTGCCTTCGGCATCTCCCCCGGAGGGGGAGAAAACATTGTGTTATTTGTTAGATACTGAGTGTCTTGGGTCTTGCCTCTTGTGTCTCTTATTCCACCACTTCCCCATTAACAATTTTCTGCCAACTGTACCCATTGTACCCAGAAAATTATTTTGTTTTATGTATAATATATTTGAAAGTCAGGGCAAACTGCTGTATGAGATAAGCATTGTTAACAGGATTTGACTGAATATTATCGGTGCTGTAGAAATAGTAATCCAGATTACTCGTTGCCCGTGAATAGGCAAAGTTCAGCTCAAATTTGTCAGCCCTGTATCCTATACCTCCGGTGATATATTGTCTTGCTCCGTCATTCAGATTATCCTTGTAAGGACTGCCGTAAAACGCATATCCTGCTCTCAGATAGATTCTTGCTATCCGCCATTCCGTTCCCACCCTGAAATTTGTTGCCGACTTGAAAGACGCTTTAATGTCGCTGTTTTCGTAAGCAAAATCATAATCTTTGGCTTTGAACTTTGATGTTGAGTAGTTAACATATTCATACTCTCCCGAAATAAATCCTATCTTCTTGATTACAAAAGCCAGGCTTCCTATGAACCTCATGGGGGTTGTCAGATGATATTTATATTCACCGGCAGGCGATGACTGTAGTTGTTGGAAATCACCCTCCAGATCAGCATAAGTATCTGTTGACCACGAATCTTTCATGCTGAAATAATAAGTAGGTGTGTGGAAAGCAATGCCAATTCTGATGAGGTCAATCGGCCGGATGATGGCGCCGAGTTTCAGGTTGATCCCCCAGGCATTGGTTTTCAGATATTCCGTATAGCTCCACATGTTAAAATAAGGGATTGTATCGGCGATGTCCGATTCCGAGTAAACCGATGTCCGGTAATATCGCGTGAATTGCAACCCGAGTGAGGCGCCAAGGTAAAGGAGATCATCAAAATTAGCTCCTCCGGAGACTAAAAACTCATTGGTTGAGCCTTTGGTGGCTATTTCCATTGTTTGCAGTACGCCTGCATAAGGTACAGGAGTATAGTACTGATCAGTAGTTCCGGGAATGGTATCCAGAAGATAAACGTACCATGCCGGGCTCAGGTCAAAAGCATAGGGCCCGTGTGTGTCATCCAGCAAGCGGTAATCCACGCCATTGGCTTCCTCATTGTAAACATCAAGTTTTGAATTTTCTGTATTGATTCCCTGCATAAAAGAATTGCTGTTGTAGTTGTTCAGGCGGTTCATTCCGAATCCCAGTTGCCAGTATTTCCAGCCCGATGCTCCTTTACCAAGTCTTTTGGATAAAACGTACCCGAAGTTACTCAGGTCGAACATTGTTTTGGAATCATTGGTAGCTGATCCATTGTAATCGGAGTTTATTTTGTTTGTGTAAACTTCGGGAGTAACTGAAAAATACCTGGAGCGGTAAATGCCGATGCCACCCGGGTTTATGCTCAACGAAGAAAAATCGCCTCCCATCACACTGAACGCACCTCCCGTCGCCATATTTCTGGCAGTACCCTGCCAGTAAACCTGTGAGAACCTCAAAGCATCTTCAGCATACTGGGCTTGCAGTCCTGAAACGAGCATAACAAGGGCGCTTATCAAAAGAATTCTTTTCACAGTACATCAATTTTAGGATAATAAAAGTAATAAAAAGGAGGACAAGTCTTAAAAAAAACTTTTAACGTTTTCCACCACCTCCACGCGAAATCGAACCCGACGATCTTGTGCCGGAACTTCTGGAAACACCTCCTCTACCTTTGTTGAATGAAGAGCCACCCGAACTACGTGAAGGGGAAGAGTAACTTCTGGAACCTGCACCGGAACGGGACGGTGAAGAATAAGACCTTGTCGTTGTTGTCCTTGTCGGAGAATAACTCCGGCTTGGTGATCCCGTATTCAGATTACTCCTTGTTCTGGTTGGTGAACTCATTGATTTTGACCTTGAATACGGATTATAATTCTTTGTTGTCGTCCGTGTCATCCTGTTTGTAGGACGGACGTATTCCTGGCTTGATTTGGGTTTTCTTGAAGGAAGACTCTGATATGATTTCGGTTTCTGATATTTCGGTTCAGGTAAACCGGTTCTCTGTTTTACAGAGGGTTTTTCATATCTCTTCTGCGGAACGGTCTGTTGAGCCGTTTTTTGTCTTGTTTGCGGTTTCGACATTTTATCCTGTGCTATATTTTCCGAAACCGGACGCGTTCTGTAATACTCACTCTTCGGAGCGCTTGTGACAACGGTACTTGTATTTTCCGGTTTTCCGATTTTACCGGTTGTTCTTCCTTTTTCCGGTATCGTACCACCTGTATTGTTGACCGTTGTAACAGGTGCAGCCACTACCGTACTCCTGCTGTTACCGGCACTTCCGCTTTTTCCGGTATTATCACCCGGCCTTCCCGAAGGACCTTCTCCGCGTGAGCGTGGAAGCGTTGTACCACCCGTAGTTCCGCCCCGAGGTCCATAAACAACCGAAGGGGATGCTATATAATCGGGATAACCGCCGTAGCCTCCGCCATAATAGCCGCCACCGTAATATCCGCCACCATAATAACCTCCGTAACCACAATATCCGCAAGGATAATAAGGATAATACGGGTATCCGTAATAACTGTTCCAGTAACCGTTCATATAACCGGCATTGTATCCGGCCCAGTAGCTGCTGCCATAAGAAGGCCATCCGTATCCGTAACCCATGGAATAACCCCAGGGGTTGTATCCGTAACCGTACCCGAATCCCATTCCAAAGCTCAGTGACCAGTTGGACATGCCATAGCTGCTTCCGCCGCCACCATAATAACCGTCATAATAATCAAATCCACTGTTCGTCCCTTCATCGCTGAAACGTTTTATCCTGCTGCTGTAATCCGAATCGTAATATTCATCAATATATTGATCATCACCATTTGTATCGTTGGCTTCAACAGTCGTAGCAATGTCGCCACCGGAAACCATACCTTCTTTCAGTCCGGCATCGTTATTCACTTTGACATTTCCTTTGGAATAAGTCTCGGCATTTTTCTGGAAATCATCCCAGTTATATTCGGAAGGATTTTTAGCTTTCTTTGTATAATATACTTCATCGTTCGGCAGGTTGTTTACCGAAGAGCAGGATGAGAGAAATGCTATGATCAGCAAGAGCCCCAGCCACTGCAGATATTTTATTTTACGTTTCATTTTTCTGATGATTTGCAGGTTATTTAACAATGTTTACTTTTGCAATTCGTTTAAAAAGTTGCAAATACTATACCAAAGATAAAAAATGGCCAAAGAAATCACATCCAGACACGAAAATTATTCACAATGGTATAACGATATCGTTAACAAGGCAGGCCTTGCAGAGAACTCTTCCGTAAGGGGAAGTATGGTTATTAAGCCTTATGGATACGCCATTTGGGAAAAAATGCAGGCGGCGCTTGACAAGATGTTTAAAGATACCGGCCACGAAAATGCTTATTTCCCGCTTTTTATCCCAAAGTCTTTTTTCAGTAAAGAAGCTTCCCATGTGGAGGGATTTGCCAAAGAATGTGCCATTGTTACCCATTACCGGTTGAAAACCAGCGAGGATGGTAAAAGTGTGATTGTGGATGAAGACGCCAAACTTGAAGAAGAATTGATCGTGAGGCCTACTTCGGAAGCCATCATCTGGGATACCTACCACAGATGGATACAATCTTATCGTGATCTGCCTTTGTTGATTAACCAATGGGCCAACGTGGTTAGATGGGAGATGCGTACCAGGTTGTTTCTGCGTACTTCCGAATTTCTCTGGCAGGAAGGACACACAGCCCACGAAACAAAAGAAGAGGCAATAAAAGAAGCCGAACTGATACTGGATATTTATGCTGATTTTGCAGAAAGGTGGATGGGGCTGCCGGTATTGAAAGGATTAAAATCGCCTAACGAAAGATTTGCAGGAGCCGTTGAAACCTATTGTGTGGAAGCCCTGATGCAGGATGGAAAAGCGTTACAGGCAGGGACTTCCCATTTTCTGGGACAGAATTTTGCAAAAGCATTCGATGTAAAATATCTTACGAAAGAAAACAAACTGGAATATGTCTGGGCCACTTCCTGGGGTGTTTCCACCCGGCTGATAGGAGCTTTGATCATGGAACATTCGGATGACAACGGTCTGGTATTGCCACCGAAACTTGCGCCCGTCCAGGTAGTTATCGTACCCATTTATAAAAAACCCGAGCAGTTGGAAGCCATCAGGCAAAAGATACGTGAGATGATGAACCGGCTGAAAGAAAAAAACATTTCCGTAAAATTTGACGACCGGGATACTTATAAACCAGGCTATAAATTTGCAGAATGGGAAGTGAAAGGCGTACCGGTCCGGCTGGCCATCGGCCCGCGTGACATGGAAAACGGGACTGTTGAAGTGGCCCGGAGGGATACCCTGGAAAAAGAAATCCTGAAAATGGAAGATATTGAAACCAAGATCGAGAATCTGCTCGAAAAGATACAGGACAATATTTATCAGAAAGCGTTGGCTTTCAGGGAGGACAACACTTTTACGGCCGATACCTGGGAGGAGTTCAAAGACCGGGTTGAAAAAGGCGGTTTTGTATTGGCCCACTGGGACGGCACAGCCGAAACCGAGCAAAAGATAAAAGACGAAACCAAAGCCACCATCCGGCTGATCCCCCTGGAACATGACAGGGAAAAGGGAAAATGTATCTTGACGGGAAAACCTTCAGAAGGCCGGGTTGTTTTTGCAAGAGCGTATTAGGATGTTGGATGGGTTTTCTTGAGCCAGGGGGCAAAAATCAAAAAATTATTTCTTAACCCAGATTTGTTATTAGGAAGTATGAACTAATAACAAGTGCGTTGGGATGCGGGAAGTATCTGGGTTAACCCCGCGTTAGAAAATCTTACAAATTGGGTAGTAATTTGTCTATCCCGAAGCTTCGGGATTATGCGAATTGTCATTATAGGTAATTCTTTTTTAATGTATTGCAATTAATTTGTCCTAATGGCCGCCATTAGAGATCATATTCAAATGACAATTTTGGGTTAA
>JAADID010000237.1:0-2982 GCA_013151505.1 Chlorobiota bacterium
GTCCGGTTCGGGAGTCTCATCAAAAGGAATTCCTGTTTCTTCAGCAAACAACCTCCTGATCCCCCTGATACTGACTGTTTCCTCCACACTCCATTCCGGATTAAAAGGATTGGCCATCCGGTTGATCTCGGCGCCGGCCGAATTATCACCTGTCAGCAACCGGTTGTTTATCACAATACCTCCGCCGAAGCCGGTTCCCAGGGTGACACCCAGCAGGTTTTTGTATTGTTTTTCGATGCCTTTGCCTTTTAACCGCCGGTTCATATCGGGCAGCAAGCCCCCTATTGCCTCACCCAGTGCAAACAGGTCGCCGTCGTTATTAATAAAAACAGGAATCCTGAATTCGTTCTCAAGCATTTTTTTTAACGGGACACCCCCTCTGAAAAACGGCAAATTTTCCAGGTCACCTATAATACCGTTTTCAAAATCGGCAGGACCGGGAAAACTGAAACTGATAGCCGAAGCGGTTTCGCCTGTCTTCCGGTTGATTTCGCTGAAACCGTGAATTATCTTTTGCAACATGTCACTCATGCCTTCCGATCTGGCAGGAAGTGTAATGCTTTCATTCATCATCCTGCCGTTTTTCATTGCATTAAAAACCAGATTTGTGCCCCCGGCATCTAAAATGAGGATAGTGTTTGCCGAATTCTTCATAAGAGAAACAATTCAATAAAAAGTATAAAAATACAGTTTTACAATACATCATTAGAAATTCAGCCATAATTTTAATGATTCCTTTTTGTCCCGGAATATTAAAGATTTGAAGTCAGTCCCTGTTTTGAGAATTTCTTTAGATTTCTTACCTTAACTTTGAACTCGTTATTTTTTTTCATCATGAAAATTCTGATCATCGAAGACCAACAGGATTTACTGGAAGCAATCGTCACCTATCTTGGCCGTGAAAACAACATTTGTGAAGGGGTCGGTGATTTTGACACGGCTTCAGAAAAAGTGAGTCTGTATCAGTATGATGTCATTATCCTGGACATTATGCTGCCTGACGGAAATGGCCTTGACCTGATTCCGCTGATAAAAAAAGAAAACGCCGAAGCCGGGGTCATCATTGTTTCGGCCCGCAATGCGCTGGATGATAAGATTAGCGGACTTGACCTCGGTGCCGACGATTACCTGACCAAGCCTTTCCATCTTTCGGAACTCAATGCACGCGTGAAAGCCGTCTGGCGACGAAAGAAACTGAACGGGAAACAGGAAATCGTATTTTCCGAAATAAAACTATTGCCCGAAAGACGGGAAGTATATGTCAACGATAAGAAACTAACATTGACCCGTAAAGAATATGATCTGCTCCTGTTTTTTATTTCAAACCCCGGGCGGATACTGACCAAAGAAGCCATTGCCGAGCACCTCTGGGGTGATTACATTGACATGGCCGATCATTTTGACTTTATTTACACTCACCTGAATAACCTGCGCCGGAAGATCAAACAGGCGGGAGGGAACAATTATGTTCAAACGGTTTATGGGGTCGGATACAAATGGACAAACGAATGAAACTGCTGAAAAAAATAAACAGACAGTATATGATCGCATCTGCCGGCGTGTTGGTTCTGGGCATTGTCGGTTTCTATCTCATTCTGATCCCGATTTCTTCACATGAAATAGCCGAAAGTCTCCAGGCAAACCAGTTGCGTGTTGTGAAACACCTGGAGCGCTACAAAACTTATCCTGATCTTTTCCCGCTGGTTGAAGTAAAAGAAGTCCGGGCATTGAAACCGCCTGTTTTAAGCGACACCACAATTTACGATGCTGTAGAAGGCGAAGCGGAAGTTTTCAAACAACTGGTTACCTATGAAAAAATAAATGGAAAGATCTACCGGATTTCCGTGCGTTCGATGGCGCTGGAGAAAAATGATATTTACATGACCATCTTTTTCAGTGTGGTCGCCATGCTGGCTCTGCTTTTGCTTATTTTATTCTGGCTCAATAAAAGAATTGCCTACGATATCTGGGAAATCTTCTACCAAAACCTGAAAACGATCAAATCATTTTCGATAAAGGACAACAAACCCGTCCGTTTAAAAGAAAGCGGCATTGAAGAATTTGATGAACTGAAAACCGTTCTGGAGCAGATGAGCCAACAAATCATTGATGACTACAACACGCTGAAGCAATTTTCAGAAAATGCAGCCCACGAAATGCAAACTCCGTTGTCGGTCATCAGAAGTAAGCTGGAAGTACTGCTGAACGACAAGAATCTCACGCGGGAACAGTCTGCTGCCATTCAAATTGTTTACCAAACCGTTATCCGGTTAAGTAAACTCAATCACAGTCTGTTGCTGCTTACCAAAATAGAAAACCGCCAGTATGACTCGAAAAAACTCGTTAATCTGGAAGGAACTATCAGCGAAATACTTTTGGAATTCGGAGAGATCGTAGCCATGAAAAAACTAAGGCTGCACACCGATCTGCAGGAAATTCCTGCAATTGAAATGGATACTGATCTTGCCAGAATATTAATTGAAAACCTGTTGAATAATGCGGTAAAATATACTGAAAGCGGGGGTGGGATAATTGTTAAACTGAGTAAGAAAGGCTTCTCCATTTCCAACACGGGACGTGAAAAACTAAAAAACAGCGACCGGATTTTTGAACGCTTTGTCAAAGAAAATCAATCCGCTTCCTCTGTCGGACTCGGACTTTCCATTGTAAAAGAAATTTGCCTGATAAACGATTTCGATATCGCCTATGGGTTTTCTGACGGAATGCATGTTTTTACCGTTTCGTTTTTAGGAACGGATGATTCTGAAACCGCCTGACCCATAGCCGGCCCGGCGGACGGATCTGCTTCCTCCGGGTCGAAAAGGTTATTCCCTGAACATTATCCCCTGTTGCAAACAAGGATGCTTTTATATCAGCATTTACAATGCCGGTTTCTTAACCCAGATTTGTCATTAGGAAGTATGAACTAATGACAAGTGCGTTGGGATGTGAGGAGTATCCCCGCCTGATCCCGAGGCCTCG
>JAADID010000237.1:3053-11316 GCA_013151505.1 Chlorobiota bacterium
TATGCGAATTGTCATTTTAGTCAGCTCTTATCCAATAAATTAAATGTCATTATTATTTAATTAAATTATTAAATGCTTATTTTAAATGACATTTTGGGTTAAAACTCATGAATGTTTCTTTAGACTTTCTTTAGATTCGGTTTTTACTTTCGTGCCGTTGTTTCACTAAAACGTAAAACCATGAAAGCATTAATTATCGGCATGGGTCTGCTCCTTGCCTTCAGCTTTAATTCCTGTGAACAGGAAAAAGTTCCTGAAAAAATTAAAGCCGCCTTTAACCAGAAGTTCCCCGGTGCAAAAGAAGTGGACTGGGACATGGAAAAAAACAATGTGTGGGAAGCCGAATTTGAAATGAACGAAAAAGAAATGTCGGCAACCTTTGATCAAAACGGAAAATGGCTGGAAACGGAAACCGAAATTGAAGAAGACGAACTTCCCGCTGCGGTCAAAGAAACCCTGAATTCTCAATTCAAAGATTATGAGGTTGATGAAGCTGAATATGTTGAATCACCCGAAACCAGCGGTTATGAAATTGAGCTGGAAGGAAATAAGAAAGAATTTGAAGTGTTGATCGGGAAAGACGGAAAAGTATTGAAACGGGAAAAAGAAGAGGAAGATGATGATGATTGAGGAAATGAGAGGGTCAGGTAATTTGGTCTTTTTCGTAGAAAGTTTATGAGAAAAATATTGCTATTGACAATTGCAGGTTTTTGGGCAATGGCATTGTCTGCACAATCTTTGCCGGTGCTTACCCTGGAAGACTGCATTCGCCTGGCCGAACAAAACAGTTACCAGCTTCAATCGGATGATCATTTCATATCAGCTACTGAAAAACAAGCTTCATTATTGAAATCGCAGGCCATTCCTAAAATCGGCGGTGACCTGGCCATGGAAAACCGTTTTTTGCAACCTTATTATTTTAACCAGGTTTGGGCTTCGGTTCATGCCGATTGGTCGTTGGGCGACCTGATACAAAAGACCGGGCGGTCGGCCATGCAGGACATTCAAACCCAAAAATTGGTAAAAGAACAAAACCGGCTCAACATCATCGGCCGCTCGACCTCTTTGTATATCAGCATCCTGCAGGTTAAAAAGCAAATCGAGATATTGTCGGTCCGACTGGGGTTCCTGCAAAAACACAGGGAGCTGTCACAGGGTATGTGGAAAGCGGGCATCCGTACACGTCTTGACGTTTTGCAAACCGAATCGGAGATGGTAAAACTACAGGAAGACACAGCGCGTCTGGCTATTGTACGGAATAACCTGCGAAATGAGCTGGCCTTGCTCCTGGGATGGCAAAATGCCGACAGCCTTCGTCTGGCCTCCCTCCCGGTCACAGCTATAACTAAAGCTCCCATTCCGCAGGCCTCACTGCAAATGCTGGCTGACAATCCCCTGATTGCTTCGTACGATTCCCGCGTCAAAGCACAACAATACAGGACACAAGAGGTTACTGCCGGCCAGATACCACACGTAATGCTGGGGGGTGGCTACTTTTCAGACGGCGATCCCACCGGTGACGGGAATTACTGGCGTGTTGATGCAGGCATCACCATTCCCATTTATTATGGTCACGAATCGGGATATAGAAAACAGCGGTCGGAAGCCATTGCCGAGTCACTGGCTTCACAAAAGCAAAATGTGGAACGCGAGCTGATGATCCACCTGGCCAAAATCTATGAAAAACTGGTTAACCTGAAAGGACTTCTCGATTTACGATTTACAGACCGAACGGAAATCAATAACCGAAAAAGCTGTCAGTTTTGCCGAAGTAAATTACAAAGCAGGCATATCAACCAACCTGGACTATCTGTCGGCACAACAACGGCTTACCAACACGCAACTCGCTATTGAAGAAACACGACTCAAATATACCATGAATCTGATAGAATTTTATGTCACTACCAATCAGGTGGATAAGATCATAGCGTTGGAGAATGAATAATGAAGATGGAATAACCCCACCCTGAAGGGTGGGGAAACTGATAAGAAAAAATAATCCTATGAAACAAATCAGTAGCCCCGCCCCTGCCCGTCCGGTCAGGCGGGCTTCAGGGCGGGGCTAAAAAGATAACACTATGAATATCAAGCAAACAATAATATTATTCCTGATCACTTTTACGCTGGCTTCCTGCAAAGAGAACAAACCGGCTGAAAAAACCGATCATCCCCCGGTGCGCATACAGGTGGCGAAAATCAACCGGATGGATATGTCGGATACTATTGTGATCTTCGGTGAAGTGAGATTGCGCCAGGAAGCCCGGCTTGCTTCCCAGTTCGACGGACGCCTGACCGGTTTTACACTTCTGACAGGCGATAAAGTCAAAGAAGGACAAAGAATAGGGGTAATAGTCCCCCCCATGCGGGAGGCGCTGAGTCAGGCCATGTCAGGCATGGATGAAAAAGAACGCCGGCTTGTGGCCGATGAGATCAATGAAATTCCCCTGTACAGCCCCATTAGCGGCATCGTGTTGGAGGTCATGCAGCACAACGGCGATGTAGTGCAAAAAGGCGAATCCATTGTCCACCTGGCAGACCTTGACCAACTGGATATTTACGGTGATCTTCCCGTCGCTTACGTCCCACAGGTCAAACAATTGAAAGTATTAAAAGTTTCATTCCCTGACTATCCTCACAGCCCGTTGTTTCTGCCCATCAGCGCTTTCAGCGGTAATGTGGACAGTAAAAAACAAACCATCAATATCCGGCTTGCACTGGACAATCCGAAACATGAATTCAGACCGGGTATGATTATCCAGTTGTCTTTTCCCGACAAAGTACACAAAAATGCTTTGGTCATTCCTCGCCCGGCATTGCTTGAAGAAGAAGGTGTGTACAGTGTGTATGTGTTAAACGGAAATAAAGTCGAAAAACGGAATGTTTCCGTCGGCATAAAGCATGATGATTTTGTCGAGATCATTTCCGGATTGAAAGAAGGTGAACAGGTAGCCACGGAAAAAGCATATTCTCTGACTGACGGCATGGAGGTACGGGTAAAATGAAAAAGCTTTCACAATTTGCGGTGGAAAATAAGCGGGCCATAATTTTTATGGCATTGTTACTGTCAATAATTGGTGGCTACCTTATTTATCGCATTCCAGAAGGTGTTTTCCCCGATGCAACTTTCCCCCGCGTAGCCATTTATGTGGATTATGGTCTGGCACCCATCAAGGAGATGGAAATGGAGGTGGTGAAACCCATCGAAGAAGCTGCCATGATGGTGGAAGGGGTGCGTACTGTACGTTCGAATATCAGCCGGGGATCAGCAGATATTGACATTGATTTTCAGTGGGATCAGGATATGTTCCGCGCCTATCAACTGGTGCAGGCACAGATCAGCGGCATACAGAATAAGTTACCTCCCGGCGTATCCATTGAAATCAGGCGCTTTACCACCAGCACATATCCCGTGGCCGGTTATGCCCTGACATCCGACAAGCTGGATCTGTTGCAATTGAGGGATGTGGCCATTTTCACTATTCGCCCGCAACTGGCCAGCATCCCCGGCATTTACAACATTGAGGTGATGGGTGGTCACCAGCGCGAATACTGGGTAAATCTTAATCCCGACAAACTCGTTGCCCTCCAACTGGATTACAAAACCATTGAAAAAGCGCTGCAGAATGCCAACAACCTCCAGTTTGTAGGACGGCTCAACGAAGCCAACAAGCTGTACCTGAACATTGCCGACAACCGTTTCCTGAAAATTGACGACATCAAAAAGACCATCGTTTCCCGCAAAGGAGAGACACCGGTCTATCTGTCGGACATCGCTACAGTGGAACCGGCAGTGAAAGAAACTTTTATTGCCTGTGAAAGCAATTTGAAACCTGCCGTTCTGATTACAGTGATCAAACAACCCGGCACCAATGCGGTCACCATCATGAATGAAGTGGAAAAACGCCTCGCCGGCATGTCAAATGTCATACCGCAGGACGTTCAGGTGACAAAATGGTATGATATGACCGATTTTATCAAAAGCGCTATCGGCAGTGTACGCGATGCCATTTTCCTGGGTGCTTTACTGACGTTTATTATTCTTTTGCTTTTCCTGAAACGGCTGCGTATCACACTGATCACGGTAATGATCATACCGGTGGCGCTGTTGATCACATTTATCTTCATTAAGCTGCTGGGCATGAACCTCAATTTGATGAGTCTGGGCGGGCTGGCAGCAGCTATCGGCATACTGGTAGACAATGCCATTGTCGTGGTAGAAAATATTGAACGGTACCTCGAAGAAGGTTTTTTAAAAAAAGAAGCCGTCGTCAAAGCTACGGGTGAGATCATTCCTCCGTTGCTGGGGGCTACGCTGACTACATTGGTAGTATTTGTACCGTTGGTATTCCTGACGGGCGTACCGGGTATCTTTTTCCGCGCCCTCGCCTCCACGCTCGCCATAGCAGTTGTGGTTTCCATGGTTTTGGCAGTATTTCTCACCCCGGCACTGGCTGCCGTTTTCATTTCCACAAAAAAGAAAAAACCCGGCAGGGTAATGCCCGCGCTGGTCAAGGTACAGCAAAAAACGCTAAAAGGCCTTTTTCGTTTTCCTCTGATCACATTTCTTATGATAATCATATTAGGTGGCATTGCCATCTGGTCATACCTGCGCATACCCAGTGGATTTTTACCCGAGTGGGATGAAGGCACCATCGTTCATGATTACCTCGCGCCACCCGGCAGCTCCATCGAAGGAACCAAAAGCATGCTGAAAAGCATTGCCGAATTCATCATGACCATTCCCGATGTGGAAAGCTATTCACTGCGGACGGGGCGTAGTCTGGCACACCCGCGAACCCATGCCAATGACGGTGACTTTGTGATCAACCTGAAAAAAGGACACAAAAAGTCTTCTTTCGAGATCATGGATGAAATACGTGAATTTGACAAAACCCATGAGCCGCGGCTGAAACCGGAATTATTTCAGGTGCTGCCCGACCGGCTGAAAGACCTTGGTGGGGAGATTGCCCCGATCACCATCAAAGTATTTGGCAAAAACATTATGCTTATCCAGGAAACAGCCCGTCAGATTGCCGATTCACTGGAAAAGATACGCGGGGCGGTAGATGTGTATAAAGGATTTGCCAGAAGTGAACCCGAGCTGATCATCCGCGTGAAAGAAGAAGCGGCTACCCGCTACGGCCTTTCAATCAAAGAGGTGAGCGATGCAGTAAACATGGCCCTGTGGGGTGATGTCCCCACACAAATGATGGAGGGATTAAAGATGATCCCGGTGCGGGTGCGTTTTCCGAAACAAGATTTTAACCATGTTGAAAAAATCAGGAAGATGCCTGTCTATCTGGCAACCATCAACCGGGTATTTCAACTGGATGAATTGGCCGAGATCAAAAAAGTACCTGGAAAAACAGACATCAATCATGAAAATCTGAGCCAGGTTGTCAACGTGAAAGCCCACATTTCGGGACGTGACCTCGGTGGAATCATAGGGGATGTGAAACACATGCTGGCAGGCATTCATCTGCCACCCGGCGTCACGTTGGAAATCGGCGGCCAGTACAAAAGCCAGCAGCAGGCATTCAAAGAGCTGATATTGATTCTCGTATTTGGTGTGTTGCTGGTATTTTCCATCCTGTTGTTCGAATTCAGGTCGTTCCGCACTTCAACGGTAATATTGCTGGGAACGATCCTGTCGGTCAGCGGGGTTTTCCTTATGCTGTGGATCACCCGGATACCCCTGGATATTTCAGCATTCATGGGAATGATCATGATCGTGGGTGTGGTGGTCAACAACGGGATATTGCTGATTGACTATGCTGAAAAATACCTGCGCGAAAAAACCACCAACGTGAAAGATGCGCTGTTGATGGCGGGCAGAGTGAGGATGCGTCCCATTCTGATGACAACCCTCGCCACAATTTTCGGCTTCCTGCCGCTGGCGCTGGCATTGGGTGAGGGTTCCGAAATGCTGCAACCATTGGCCATCTCTATGATCGGCGGAATGACCGTTTCCATGTTCCTGTCGCTGCTGCTGATTCCGGGGTTGTACTGGCTGGTAAACAAAAGGAAGACCTTCCGGCGTTCCGGGACCGTGATCGGGGAATCCGGATGAGTCTGATCTAGATTGGTGAAGTAAAACTGCATTGCAAATGCTACAAATAAAAATATAACCTCGTTACAAAAGAGGTCAAGAAAAAGAGAAGGAAAAAAATGGTCAAAAAAACTGAAACCGGAAATAACCTTTATCGTTCAGCTCCGAGGAATGGCGTTGCAAGGCAAAAAGGTGGAGATAGCCATTCCGTGGGAGTCCTGCACAACCGTTGGGTGAAATCAAGTTTTTTGTTTCATCGGTCTGGGATTCCCACTGCATTCCAACACACAGGCCAACTTAAAGATGCCTCGGAACTAAACGTTTATAGTTGGCTTTCTGTTTCATAGCTTTATGCTAAACTTTAGTCTCTAAATAAACAACAAACTATAACGAAAGAACAAACCTTTAAAAACATAAGATCATGAAAACATTAAAAAAACATTTGACCCTGCTCATTGCCGTATTAATGGTAACGGCAGGAACGGTTTCGGCACAGGAAGAAACCGTGATCAACTTTGACAACGCAACACCCGGAACTTTTCCCGAAGGTTGGACCAACGCCACCGGAAAATGGACGGTGAAACAGGATGGCAAAAACAAAGTGCTGGCACAAACTGAAAAAAACAGCGGTGGTTATTTTAACATCGCCGTTTATGACGGGGTCACCCTGAAAGACGTGGAAATGTCAGTTGACGTCCGGGCAATATCCGGCCGTGAAGACCAGGGTGGCGGACTGGTGTGGCGTTATAAGGACAAAAACAATTATTACATCGTCCGTTTCAATCCGCTGGAGGACAACTACAGGTTTTATAAAGTGGAAAACGGGCGACGCATTCAACTGGCGTCAGCGGCACACATCACACTACCCGAAGGGAAATGGTTTACCGTGAAAGTGACAGTGAAAGGCAATAAAGTCACCTGTTACCTGAACGGGAAAAAATACCTTGAAAAAACCGACGATACTTTCACCAAACCCGGCAAAGTGGGTTTCTGGACAAAAGCCGATGCGGTTTCGGACTTTGATAATTTAAGGTTCAAAGGAGAATAATTTTCTCTGTTCACGCAAAGACGCAAAGGCGCAAAGATTTTTTCCATTTTTTTTACAGTTGTTGGTGTCCTCACCAACAACCGGAATTATGCAGCTCGTCCGGATTTGTGACAAAGGCATTCCTCTGGAGCAATCCGGACCCAACAAGCACGAAATAAGCAACTTTCAGATTGCAAATTTGGAAAACTTCGAAAAATTGCAGTTGGTGGGGACACCAACTGCGGGGTGAAACAACTGTTAATGGCTAAAGCCAAATTGACTTTTATCTCAAAAATCCCTGCCCCAGAGGGCAGGACAAAATTTAGAATAAAGAAGAATTTTTTGCAGCGGGCTTCAGCCCGGTGATAAAAACCAATCACTTAAACCGGCTTTAGCCGTTAATTAATTATAAAGTTGTTCCAAATGATACTTTTTTTTTCAATGTGCTGTAAAAGTGTCATTTCGCAAAATGGGCCCGCTTTTCGAGTCTTATCACTGATGAGGACACAAACTACGGGATGAAACCACTCTGCGCCTCCGCGCCTTTGCGTGAAATAAGGTGTTTTTAATACACCCATCCCATGATGCCCATGCCGAAGATATTCATCAGTATGGGAACGGAATAGACGACTGCCAGGGTAATCCATTTGGCTTTCATCGTTTTGCGGGTGATGATGAACCAGGCACCGAGGTAAAAGGTCAGGTAGCCGAAAAGGAAAATAAGGATAATCCCACCGAAAGAACGTTCCCAGAAAGGATATTCCCAGATGAGCAGCCCTCCTTTGTTCAGATACCATTCGACAAAAACACTGAAAGCAGAATAACCAATCGCCCAGAAAAGCGGATTGGGCAGCCCCAGTATTTTTTTCTTTTTGTCTTCTTCAAGGGTGTGATACCACGCGATACCGGCCAGCAGGAACATGAACATGATCTCGATATTCCATCCCACCATGGTTCGCAGTGCCGTGTCTCCGGGTGCTGTCCAGAAAGCAGAGCGATCGGTCAGCACCAGCACCCAACCGTTCCAGGTTTCGTTGAAAAAATCAATACCGAAAATGGTAAGGCCGGCAAAAACAGCATCAAAATTTCCTGTTTTTCTGCCTTCTTTAATCTCTTTTGCATAAATGTAAATGACTATGGCAAGTAGCGGGATAACATACCATTTCAGCATGGTCAGGTCCCGCAGG
>JAADID010000030.1 GCA_013151505.1 Chlorobiota bacterium
CGGAAACTGATCCGGAAGTAGGGAAAAAAATGATGAGTATGATGATGGAAAAACCGGAAATGATGAAAATGATGATGCAGATGATGCATGATAAGGGAATGATGGATGAAAAGTCAATGAACAAGACTTTGAAAAACATGGATAAAATGACCGGAAAAGAAAAATCACAATCCGGCGAACATCAACATTAGTCTGGTTAACAATAATTTATTTTGTTGACAGAATATCTTAAACATTATTCATTAACTATTAAAACTCAAAAAAATGTCATATTACATCAATAAGATCAAACAAGGTGGTTTTCAGGAAACCATCGCAGAGGTTAAAGAAGCCCTGTCAAAAGAAGGTTTCGGGGTTCTGTCCGAGATCAGCATTGACGAAAAACTGAAAGAAAAACTCGGTGTGGATTTCAGGAAGTACATCATCCTCGGTGCCTGCAATCCGGCTTATGCTTTTAAAGCCTTGCAACACGAAGACAAGATCGGAACCATGCTGCCGTGCAATGTGATCGTCCAGCAACTGGACGAAAAAAACGTGGAAGTTGCCGCCATTGACCCGGTTGCTTCCATGATGGCAGTTGAAAATGAAGCTGTGGCAGGTGTTGCCGGTGATATCAAGGCGAAACTGGGCAGGGTGATCAACTCATTATAACATCATAAAACAAAAACTGTTTTACAGAAAAAGCAGGCGCCGGACAGGTTTTCCTGCTCTTTCTGTTTTCCAAAAGACATTATTAATCACTAAAATTCTATGACCATGAAAAACTTAGTCATCATCGCAGGCCTCGCTCTTATTTTTATCGGGCTTGTAAGCTTTAAAACTATCTTTAACGATCCGGCTATTCCGAAAGTTCCGCCTCCGCAGGAAGCATCAGGCTTTACTGTTCCGGATAACATTCAGTCCATTCTGGACAAATCGTGTTTGCCCTGTCACGGAACTGACGGCAAATACAAAGCTAAAATGAAATGGAATTATGATAAAATGCCGCAAATGAAAACTTCAAAAAAAATCGGCAAATTATCTAAAATAGCTACAAAAATTGAAAAGGGAAAAATGCCCCCCAAAAAGTTTTTAAGCAAAAACCCCGACAAGCAACTGACTGACCAGGAAAAGAAAACGTTGATTGACTGGGCCAGGGAATATGCCAGTGAGCTTGCCAATTAGAAACAACAACCCTTTCCGGGGTTGTATTTTGATTAAAAAACTTTTTCTGAAAATTTATTAACCCAGATTTGTCATTAGGAAGTATGAACTAATGACAAGTGCGTTGGGATGTGAGGAGTATCTGGGTTAACCCCGCGATAGAAAATCTTACAAATTGAGCAGCAATTTGTCTAGATTTTCTTATGCGAATTGTCATTTTAGTCAGCTCTTATCCAATAAATTAAATGTCATTATTATTCAATTAAATTATTAAATGCTTATTCTTATTTTAAATGACAATTTTGGGTTAATTATTACATTGCGGGTTTTAAATATAAACCTGACAATAGTGATTACAGATACCATCGCGACTGCCGAATTATTTGACCTCCTTAATAAAAAGAAATGCTTTCCCGTGGATGTCCGTCCTTCCGATGCTTATAACGGATGGAGACTTGAAAACGAAAAAAGGGGAGGGCATATCAAAGGGGCAAGATCATTACCGTTTAAATGGGCAAAATACCTGGACTGGATCGAGATCGTCCGGTCAAAAGGCATTTTGCCCTTGTACAAGCTGGTAGTTTACGGATATGATCAGGAGCAAAGCAGAACAGTTGCCACTTTGTTTCAAAGAGCCGGTTATCCGGATGTGTCTGTTTATGACGGTTTTGTTGAAGAATGGGCAGCCAACAAGCAATTACCCATGGAGAAACTTCCCCGGTACCGTCATCTGGTTCATCCCGGATGGATCAAATCCGTCCTTGAAGGGAGAACACCCCGGGAACATCCCCGAGGAAAGACTGTGATCTGCCATGTCCATTACCGAAACCGGGATGCCTATTTATCGGGACATATTCCCGGTGCCATAGATCTTGATACGCTGGCCCTTGAATCCCCGAAAACGTGGAATCGCCGCTCACCGGCAGAACTTAAGAAAGCCTTTGAACAGCACGGGATAACTTCCGAAACAACGGTGGTTTTGTATGGTAAATATATGCATCCTGACAACCACGATGAATTTCCGGGAAGCGCTGCGGGACATATCGGAGCGATCCGCTGTGCCTTTATCATGATGTATGCCGGTGTAAAAGATGTCAGGGTACTCAACGGCGGATTCCAGTCGTGGAAAGATGCGGGTTATGAAATAAGTACGGAAGATGTGCCTAAAAAACCGGTCATTGATTTCGGGGCGAAGATTCCCCGACAGCCTTCGCTTGCCGTGGATATTGAAGAAGCAAAGGAAATGCTGGCATCGGATGATGCGGAACTGGTTAGCGTCAGAAGCTGGCCCGAATACATCGGGGAGGTCAGCGGTTACAACTACATTACAAAGAAAGGACGTATCCCCGGCGCTGTTTTCGGGAATTGCGGTTCGGATGCTTATCACATGGAGAATTACAGGAATCCGGATCACACAACCCGCGAATTTCATGAGATTCGAAATATGGAAAGAAGCGGGCATTACGCCTGATAAACACCTGGCATTTTATTGCGGGACGGGATGGCGCGGCAGCGAAGCTTTTTACAATGCCTGGCTGATGGGCTGGCCCCGTGTTTCGGTTTTCGACGGCGGTTGGTTCGAGTGGAGTAATGATCCGGAAAATCCGTATGAAACCGGGGCGCCGATTAAAAGGTAAACTTTTTGCCTCCCGCCAAACAGTTATTCTTTAAACGGATTGATGATCCGGAGTTTGTTTTCTATAAGTTGATTTTGTTGGAGGTCTTCGGTGTATAAAATATTACAACCGGCTTCCAATGCAGCAGAAAGAATTAAAGAATCATAAAATGAAAATTGATACTTCCGGGCTATTTCACAGGCCGACTTAATAGTCTTTAGATCATTGACAGCGACTGAACAGATATCGGTTATTTCGTCTATGGCACTACTTATCTGATCCCAGTTTAAATCAAATTTTTTGTACAGAATATTTGAAAATTCCTGAATGACTTGTGTGCTTATAAAAGGGGTTGTGTTTTCAGATAATTCAATTGCTACTATCCTTTTGTCGGGTTCGGTAACCGAATAAGCATAGATCAATACATTTGTATCCAAAAAGGCCTTATCTTTCATTGGCTTCTTCCCTGTTAAACTTAAACCCTTTTGTATCTATTTGAATAGAAGAGAACAGGTCTTTATGATTCTGGCTTTTATGTTTGCGGGTTTTGATATTTTTATACTTAAAAACCAAGTATTCATAAAAACTCTCCAGTTCTTTTCGTGCTTCCTCCGAAAGGGAGTTGATATCTATGAATGAGCTGTAATCCATAACGCTTGAATTTTGAAATCAAAATTAATGATTTTTTTGTAACAGTATTATTTTCCATAGCTTTGCGAAAACTTCAACGAAACGGAAAGCATTATCAAATCATATTTTTGCCGGATGCAATCAAAAAAGCGGCTTATTACGTTATTTTTCTTTTTTCTGTTTGCTTCCCTGTTGGCACAGGACAACCTGAATGTTCCGAAATGCCGGCTATGTAAAAATAACCGGCATACCGCGCTTTCGCCTTATACTCACAGTTGGAATCGTGAAGTTCCTTTTTTGATCACTTCGGCAGGGCTTGTTTTATCAGGTATTGTCATTGACCGGACCAATCCGATAAAACCTTATACCATCGCCGGGTTGGATACGATCACCCGCAACGATGTAAACCCCTTTGACCGCGATGCCACATACAACTGGGACCCCGGACTATCCAGAGCAAGTGACGTATTGCTTCTCGGGTCGGTTTTGTCACCCCTTTTGTTTTTATCGAATAAATCCACACGAAGAGATTTCGGCTGGCTGGCGCTAATGGCAGGCGAAGTGTTGAGCATCAATTACGGGTTAATGACAACGGTAAAAAATCTGACGAACCGGCCAAGGCCGTACGTTTATAACTATGATGCCCCGCTTGATGAAAGAACCGGCTCCACGAGCCTGGAATCGTTTTATTCCGGGCATGTCTCTACCACTGCTGCCATGTCGTTTTTTATTGCCACGGTACTGACACAATATCATCCGGATATGAAAACCGGTCTGAAAATAACAATTTGGGCTATTGCTGCCACTTACCCTGCTGTGACAGGATATTTACGGGTAGCTTCAGGTACGCATTATAAAACAGATGTGATCGTTGGATATGCCGTCGGGGCAGTCACCGGATGGCTTGTTCCTTATCTTCATAAAAAGAAAAACAAAAACGACAGGTTCTCTTATTCACCGACCACCATATATGGTCATGCCGGGGTATATTTGTCGTATAAATTCTGACAAATCCAACAGGAATTCTTTTGATCCGATAAAAGGAAGAATGATTAGATTGAAGCTTCAACTACGTCGCCCGTTTCATCGGTATAGCCGTACATCCTGTCAAGCTTGGTTTTGTACTTTTCTTTCAGGAAGCGTCTTTTGACTTTCAGGGTAGGTGAAAGTTCGCCCGTCTCGGGTGTCCATTCCTGGCAGACCAGTTCAAACTTTTTGAGCTGCATGTGCCGTCCCAGGGTTTGGTTGACCCGGTCAACTTCTTTCTGGTAACGTTCAATGACTTTCGGGTTGTGAACCAGGTCCTGATTATCATTGTATTTGATATTGTGCTTAAAGCACCAGCCATGCAAAAAAGGAAATGCCGGACAAATGAGTGCGGCAGCATATTTTTCTCCCTCGCCCACAACCATGATCTGATCAATGAACTGCGATTCTTTGAATTTGTTTTCCACCACTTGCGGAGCAACGTATTTTCCGGTTGAAAGTTTAAAAATTTCCTTTTTCCGGTCGGTGATCTTCAAAATATTATGTTCCTGCAGTTCACCGATATCGCCTGTATGGAACCATCCGTCTTTATCAATTACTTCCCGTGTTTTTTCCGGGTCTTTGTAATATCCCATCATCAAACTCGGCCCTTTCATCAGGATTTCACCGTCTTCGGCGATTTTAACTTCCACATTATTGATCACAGGCCCTACCGTTCCAAACTTCAGGTATGGATAATTAATGTGGTTAACGGCGATAACTGGAGAAGTTTCGGTAAGGCCGTACCCTTCCAGAATAGGGATCCCGGCGCAATTGAACCCCCTGGCGAGCCGTTCCTGCAAAGCAGCTCCACCCGATACTATGACTTCTATATTCCCCCCAAGCGCTTCCCGCCATTTTTTATAAATCAGTTTATCGGCAATGGAACGCTGAAATTCATACCAGGCGCCGTTGGCACGGTTCAACTCATACTTTAGTCCCAGGTTAACTGCCCAGAAAAAGATATTCTTTTTAATAAAACTCAGCTCTTTCCCTTTCAGCAGCAGCTTGTCATAAAGCCGTTCAATAACCCTCGGTACGGAAGCGAATCCGTTGGGGCTGACTTCACGCAGATTATCTCCGATCGTATCCACGCTTTCGGCGTAATATACTCCGCACCCTTTGTATTGATACAGATAATTGACCATGCGCTCGAATACATGACACAACGGAAGGAAACTTAAAAATATACCATCCGCCTCAACCGGAAGGATTTCGATGGTCCCTTTTACGTTTTCTATAAAATTCCGGTGACAGAGCATCACCCCTTTTGACAGGCCGGTTGTTCCCGAAGTGTATATGATTGACATCAGGTCTTCCGTCTTAATGGAATCCTTTATCTTTTGCAATTCATTTTTATACTTATCAGCATTGGCTTTTCCCAGTTCAACGATCTCGGTCCAGTTGGGCAACCCTTTAATTTCATCGAAAGTATAAACCTTTTCAATGTTCGGGGCTTTTTTCAGCCTGTCCTGTATCTTGTCATAAAATTCTTTGGATGAAACGATGATGATTCTTGCATCGGAGTGGTTAAATATATGTTCATATTCTTCATGTCCGAGATTCGTATAGACGGGAACATGAACAACGCCAACCTGCGCCATCCCGTTGTCTGCAAAATTCCATTCCGGACGGTTATTGGAAATGGTAACGATCTTATCGCCTTTTTTGAATCCGGCAGCCAGTAACCCGTAGCTGAAGTTATCAACATACTCTTTGTATTTGAGTGTGCTGAATTTTTCCCATTTGCCATTTCTTTTGACGGCAAGGGCATCATCCCGCTGGTGTTCTTTAACCAGCCGGTCAACAATATCAAACGTTCTTGTAATTTCCATGGGTTCAATAAATAAAAAGGTTAGTAATTTATCAGACAGCAGCTATTAAAAACCTGTGCAGGGTAAAGATAGTCAAATTTTTTTATTTTCAACTTTTGGGTTTAAAGGTCCATGTAAAGGAAAACTCCGCCACTGTTTCTCCGGACTCATCAGTGCCCGATGTAAATATCTCAACAGTTTGCCCTTCACCGGTTTCGATGCTTTTGGCAATAGCCCCGGATATTTTATCTCCCTCTTCACATTTGAAGACGATTTTTGTCCTGGCTTTTTTCTGGAATCCGGCTTTCATTTCGAGAACCAGCATGGAAACCGGTTGGGAAAAGTCATGAATCGCAGCCAGTGCTAAAATTCCGGAAGACAACTCGGCAGCCATACTTAAAGCGGCAAAGTAAACCGACCGGAAAGGGTTTTTGGTTAAATATTTATAGGGTACCGAAACAACGGCTTTGCCCGCATCAATTTCTTCGATCTTTAATCCTGCCAGGAAAGCCATGGGAAGATGTTTTAAAAAATACAATTTCATCTTACCGGGACTGGCAGCCAGCTTGCGTATTTTGTTTTTCGGCGGCATAATTATTATTTAATTGATCAGCATACTTATACGGGTGTTTTTTCCAAAACAATAAAAAGGCTACAAAACGGGAACAGTCCCGCCTGTAGCCTAACCCAGAACTCTAAAATTAAAAACAATACTTATTGGCTTCGATCAAACGACCGGCAATTCTTCTGCGAGCCTGGATGACGTTGACGGAAGCCGCTTTTGTAAAACGCTTCATTCCCATCAACATGCCGGCTTTTTCATCGCCTTCGGCAAATGAGTTAACCATATCCACGCCTGATTTATTAAGCAGGTGGGCCACATCAAACATATACACATCAAGCATGTCCTTGTAAACGGCCAGTTTTTCTTCATCAAACATTCCGCTGAGTTTTTCCACCCTCAGCATCATGGATTCGGCGGCATAAGTGTACATCAGCATATCTGCCGTATTCATCAGTACCTCTTGTTCGTCCTGGATTTTATCCCCGAATTTCTGCAACGCTGCACCGGCTACCATCAGGATGGCTTTTTTGAAGTTGACGATCATCTTGTGTTTTTCTGCAAAATAATCCACGCTTGTACTTCCGAATTCGGGAATTTGCATCAGTTCTTTGGCAACGGCTTTAGCCGGTGTCAGCAAATCCAGTTCTCCTTTCATTCCGCGTTTCAGCAATTCACCCACAGCTACCATACGGTTGATCTCGTTGGTACCTTCGAAAATCCGGTTGATACGCGAGTCGCGATACCCTCTTTCCACCAGGGTTTCGGCAGAATATCCCATGCCTCCGTGTATCTGGACCGCTTCGTCCACAACATAGTCAAGTGACTCCGAGCCATACACTTTGGCAATGGCTGCTTCGATAGCATACTGCCGGATGCCTTCGATCATGGCAAGTCCTTTATCCATTCCTTCGGCGATGTACGAATTGATTGCATCATCAATATTCTGGCTGGCCCGGTAAGTCAGCGATTCGGTAGCAAATGTCAGGATGGCCATTTGAGCCAGCTTATATTTGATGGCTCCGAAGTTGGCAATGGCCGTACCGAACTGTTTTCTCTCGTTGGCATACTGGATTGAAACGTCAATGGCCAGTTTGGAAGCGCCTGTAGTTGCTCCGGCCAGTTTGATACGCCCCAGGTTCAGGATATACAGGGCGATTTTGAACCCGTCGTTTCTTTTACCCAGCAGGTTTTCAACAGGTATTTTTGCATTGTCGAAGAAGATCTGAATGGTGGATGACCCACGGATACCCATTTTATCTTCTTCAGCGCCCAGCGTAAAACCGGGGGTATCTTTTTCAACAATGAAAGCGCTCAGGTTTTTATCATCTTCTATTTTGGCGTAAACGATAAACACATCCGCAATGCCACCGTTGGTGATCCACATCTTGCCTCCGTTCATGATGTAGTATTTCCCGTCTTCACTCAAAACGGCTTTGGTTTTACCCGAGTTGGGGTCGGACCCGGCTTCCGGTTCGGTCAGGGCATAGGCGCCGATGTATTCCCCGGTTGCCAGCTTGGGTAAATACTTTTTCTTTTGCTCTTCTGTCCCGAAATAATAAATCGGTAATGTTCCGATTCCTGTGTGGGCTGCAAAAGTTACGGCAAAACTGAATCCTTTTCCCATTTCTTCAACCGACAACATGGAAGTTACAAAATCCTGTCCGAAACCTTCGTATTCTTCAGGGAGGGAAATGCCCAGTAACCCCAGGTCACCGGCATCCTGTAATAATTTCCGGAGCAGTTCATTGTCATGATGTTCCAGTTTTTCAATGTTCGGCAGCACCTGTGTTTCAGTAAAATCCCGGCAAGACTGGGCAATCATACGTTGTTCTTCGTTAAACTCTTCGGGAACGAAAATATCAGAGGCATCGGTTTCCCTGATCAGGAATTCACCGCCTTTTAATGCTTTTTTGTCTGTCATTTTTTTATAATTTATGTTGTTAAACTTTCTGACTAATAGAGGAATCTCTTTTTTTGAAGATGGAGATTACAACATTTCAAAAATACCGGCCGCACCCTGTCCGGTACCGATACACATGGTTACCATACCGTATTTTTTGTTGCGCCGTTTCAATTCATGGAGTATCTGAACCGTGAGTTTGGCTCCTGTTGCTCCCAGCGGGTGACCCAAAGCGATGGCGCCGCCGTTTACGTTTACGATTTCCGGGTCAAGTCCTACCTCGCGAATGACTGCCAGCGACTGGGTTGCAAAAGCTTCATTCAGTTCGATGAGGTCCATATCTTCCAGTTTCATTCCGGCATGTTTCAGTACTTTGGGGATGGCTTTCACAGGGCCGATCCCCATTTTATAAGGTTCAAGGTTCCACTCCGGCGACCTGATAATCTATGAGGCGGGCAATTGGCGTAAGGTTGTAACGCTTTAGCGCTTTTTCGGAGACGACCAGCACAAACCCGGCGCCGTCCGACATTTGAGACGAATTGCCAGCAGTGGAAACGCCATCCTGTGCAAAAGCGGGTTTGAGTTTTAACAAACCTTCAACCGTTGTTCCCCTCCTCGGGCCTTCATCCACTTCAAAAACTTTTTCACGGGTTTTCATGATACCGTCTTCGAAATAATTTTCCCTGACGGTAAGAGGAACGATCTGGTCTTTGAAATAACCTTTGTCAATGGCATTGATGGCTTTGTGCACGGAATTGGCAGCAAATTCATCCAGTTCTTCCCGTTTCATCTTGTATTCACGGGCTACCATTTCCGAGGTAAGTCCCATGCTCAAATACCAGTCGGGATGATTTCTTGCAATATCCAGGTTGGGAACAAGTCGCCACCCGCCTATGTTGATCATTGACATGGACTCGGCGCCGCCGGCGACCATGACATCTGCCAGGCCGGCGGTGATCTTTGCCGAAGCAATGGCAATGGATTCAATCCCCGATGAGCAAAAACGATTGATGGTTGAGCCCGGCACATCCACCGAGTCCATTGACATCAGGGAGAGAAAACGCCCCATATTCATCCCGGATTCCGCTTCGGGGAAAGCATTTCCGACGATCACGTCGTCAATATCCGATTTTTCAATTTGTGGAAAGTCGTTTAACAAATGCCTGATCACGGCAACGGCAATGTCGTCGGGTCTTGTAAAACGCAGGGCGCCTCTCGGGGCTTTTCCGACTGCCGAACGATATCCACCTACTATATATGCATCCATAATGATAATATTTTTTCCCGCTCTTTCCTTTCCCGTTTCAAAAGGCCGGCGGGTCTTGATTATTAAAAATTAATTTCTAAGTATTTTACCTGTTGTTATCAAGCTGTTGATCCGTTCCAGCGTTTTGCGCTGCATGCACAATTCCAAAAAGGCTTTCCTTTCGAGATTGAGCAGGTATTGCTCGGATACTTCGGTGAGCGCCTGTGATATTTCACCACCGGCCATGACCCATCCCAGCTTTTCTGCGATCAGTTTGTCATGTTCCGACATATAATGGCCTTTGGTGAAACCGTCGGCGCCGACATACACCAGGCCGAGGGCTTCTTTGCCCAGCACCTTAATGTCGTTTCTTGATGGTGGCTGGGTGTAACCCTTTTCGGCCATATCGAGGGCTATCTTTTTGGCATAAGCCAGTTGATGAGCCCGGCTGACAATGACTTCATCCTGTCCGGGACGCATGTAACCCAGGTCAAATGCTTCATAAGCCGATGTGGACACTTTGGCCTGCCCGATGCTCAGGTAACGGTTCAAAAAGGCGTTGGTACGGACATCTCCATCTTTCAGTTCATCGCCGAGGCGAAGTGCAAACTCCTTGGTTCCACCACCACCGGGTATCAGGCCGACACCAAACTCAACCAGCCCCATATAGGTTTCGGCATGGGCGATCACCTTGTCGCTGTGCATACACAGTTCGCATCCGCCACCCAGCACCATACCGTGAGGGGCCGTGATCACCGGAATTGAAGAATATCTGAGCCTCATGGTTGTTTTCTGGAACCACTGCACGGCAAGGTCAAGTTCTTCCCACTCCTGTTCAATGGCCAGCATATAAATCATCCCCACATTGGCGCCGGCAGAAAAATGTTCGCCTTCGTTTGAAATGATCAGGGCTTTGTAATCGCTTTCAGCCATGTCGAGGGCTTTGTTAATTCCTTCAAGAACCCCCTGTCCGATGGTATTCATCTTGGTATGGAATTCCACATTCAGCACACCGTCACCGAGGTCGAACACGGTAACGTCACTGTTTTCCCAAACCACGTTTGTTTCACGCAGAATCTCCAGCGAGAGCCTTCCTTCCTGACCGGGAATGGCTTTGTAGGATTTTGAAGGGATGTCGTAAAAATACTTCAGGCCGTTTTCCACTTTATAAAAAGAGGTAATACCGGCATCCAGCATATCGTAAACCCATTGTGCAGGTTTGAGGCCCGCTTCTTCCATGGCTTTTACTGTTCCGGGAACACCCACGGCATCCCATGCCTGGAAAGGGCCGAGTTTCCAACTGAAACCGGCATTCAAAGCGTCGTCAACTTTATAGATTTCGTCGCTGATCTCCGGAATACGGTTGGAGACATACCAGAACAGGCGGTAAAATGAATTTCTGTAAAATTCACCGACTTTGGTTTTATCAGCAAACAAAATGGGCATTCGCTCACGGAGATCATCCACCCCCTTTGTTTTTTCGAAAACGGAAAATTTCGGTTTCGGGGCCTCTACATATTCGAGCGTATTAAAGTCAAGTGATAAAAACTTCTTTTTCCCGTCTTCTGTAACTTTTTTATAAAAACCCTGTTTTGTTTTGGACCCCAGCCATTTTTTCTCCAGCATTTTTTGAAGATAATCGGGAATGCTGAAAACCTCATTGGCTTCATCTTTGGTCGTTTCTTTGATGTTGTCGGCTACATGGGCCAACGTATCTATCGAGGCCAACCACATCCGCAGTTCTGAAAGTAGCCGATTTGGCCCTGCCGATGATGGGGCCGGTCAGCTTATCCAGCTCGGGAATGGTAAAATCGAGGTTCTTTACATTATTCAGCAGGTCCATGATGGAAAAAGTGCCTATCCGGTTGGCAATGAATGCCGGTGTGTTTTTGGCCAGCACCGGCGTTTTACCGAGAAAGCGACCGGCATATTCCGAGAGGAAATCAAGGACAGCGGGATCGGTTTTGCTGGTAGGGATAATTTCGAATAACTGCAGATATCGCGGAGGATTGAAGAAGTGGGTTCCGCAAAAATGTTTCTGGAAATCATCACTCCGGCCCTCGATCATGGCTTCTACCGAAATACCGGATGTATTAGTTGTTACAATTGTTCCGGGCTTCCGGTAATTGTCCACTTTTTCGAAAACAGATTGTTTGATATCAAGGCGTTCGACAACAACCTCAATCACCCAGTCATAATCTTTGATCTTTGGCAGGTCATCATCAAAATTTCCGGTAGTGATGCGTTTGGCAAATGACTGTTTGTAAATGGGAGACGGTTTTGATTTTAAAGCGGCTTTCAGCGAATCGTTAACGATCCGGTTCCTTACTACTTTGTCGTCAAGTGTAAGCCCGGCAGCTTTTTCCTTGTCATTCAGCTCACGGGGCACGATGTCAATCAATAACACTTCGGCGCCAATATTGGCAAAATGACAGGCAATCCCGGAGCCCATCACTCCGGAGCCGAGAACAGCCACTTTTTTTATTCTTCTAATCATAAAACGGTTTATTTAGAAATGGATAACTTATTTTTTTCCTGAAATTCGGTAATTTCACTTTTTACCTGTTCTTTAATAATATTATTCACTCTGATAAATGCCTCCAGGTCTTCCTTGCTTATTTTTTCAAAAAGATTCCTGTTAAAACGGAAGACGGCCCTCTTAACTTTTTCTTTTAACTCAATGCCTTTTTCGGTCAGAAAAATCCTGACAACCCGTTTGTCCTCCTGATCCGGTTCCCTGTAAATAATACCCGTATCCTCCATGTTTTTTAACAAACGGCTCAAACTGGAGCTGGTCATTCCCATCATCGGGGCAATTTTGGTTGCCGGTATTCCCTCTTTGCCAATATACGTTAAAGCGTAACCTATTCCCTGGGTAATGCCGTTTTGGGCGGCCAGTAAACTATACATCCGGCGCATGGCAAAAACACTGGATGTCAAGTGATAATCAACGGTTTCCTGAATATTCATAAGGTAAATTTACTATGCATGCATTGCAAATATACGAAATAAATGCTATGCATGTCAAGTATTTTAGTTAAAAAAAGGTTAAAAATTATTTGGTGCTTTAGAATAAATTTATACATTTGCAAGCAAATACTTACTTATGTTACGTAAATCAACTGATATCAGGCAGGAGGAAATTAAACGGGCTGTTTTAACAATCATCCACAGGGATGGCTTAAAGAACATTTCCACAAAAAACCTGGCAAAGGAAGTAGGTATAAGCGAGGGTACTATTTTTCGTCATTTTCAGTCAAAAAATGACATCATGATGGGAATCATAGATGATGTAAGCCAGGGGCTTATCGAAGAGTTAAAAAAGATTACACTTTTAGACAAACCTGCCGACAAACGTTTGTTCGACCTGCTGTGTAAAACAGTCACTTACCTCGTTGAAAACAAAGGGATAACAATCCTGCTGTTTTCGGAAGCTTCCTACGACAACGACACTGTAATGCTAAAAAAACTGAACTATATTTTCAATAGCCAGAAACAGTTGGCCGGCAAGATCATTTCGGATGGGATTGCTGCCGGTATCTGGGACAAAACGATCTCCATTGAGGATGTAACCACTTTGTATATGGGAATACCGATTACCCTGAACATTGAGATGATTCTTAACGGGGAAAAGTTTCAGTATAAAAACTTTTGTAACAGGATGTATAATCTGATGTTGAAAATATTAATGAAAACATAATTTTTTTTACTTTATTAAAAAGTAAACACTTACTTACATATAAAATTTTATGCAATGATATATACGATTGTTTTTTTCATAATTGCTGTTGCTTCCTTCATTTTTGCCATGCTGGGCTTAGGAGGAGGCATGGTATATGTCCCGGTGTTGAACTGGGCCGGATTTGACATGGTGAAAGTAGCCATTCCCTTGGGTTTATTGTTGAACGGGTTGAACACCTTGCTGGTTTTGATTCCTTATGCCCGTAAAAAACTGGTTGACTGGAAAGGCGGTGGTGTAATGGCGCTGATGGCGTTAATTGCCGCACCGCTGGGCGCCATGACCAGCGATAAGGTTCCGGTTCAAACCCTGAAAATATTATTTGCGGTTATGGTTGTTGCTGCGGCTATCCGAATGATCTGGTCATCGAAAAAAGCCGAGCCCGGGAATATGATGTCTTTTTTAAAAAGGAGTGTAATTGGCTTTTTTACCGGGGCTTTTGCCGGTTTTGTGGGTGGAATGCTTGGATTGGGAGGTGGATTCATCATTGCACCAATCCTGATGATGATGGGATACAAAACCAAGCAGGCAGCAGCCACAACAGCTTTTGTGGTTACGTTTTCCTCTTTCTCAGGATACCTCGGACACATGGCACAGGGTGAGATGAACTGGTTACTGACGGCAGTTGTCGTTGTTTCAGTCATCATCGGTAGTCAGCTCGGAGGCATGTACATGACGAAAAAAGCCAAATCGAAACAGGTAAAACTGATTTATGCCATTGTCTTACTGGTAATTGCCGCTAAAATGACTTATGGTGCGCTCACTTACAAACCCAGTCCGGATAAAACGGAACATGTCAATGCTCATGATGAAACCTCGTTGCTGATGAAAGGGGATAAAATTGACGATGGTTTTGACAAAACCATAATTGTAAATTAATTAAAAAGATCATGTTAATCACGAAACCAAAAATAACTGCTTTGATCTTGATTATGGCGCTTTCTCCGGCGAGTGCACAGGAAACGCAACATTTTAAAAAAGTGGAATGGCACGCATATACCCAGCTACGTTTTGCAACCAATTTTAACTCTTATAATAATTTTTCGGTACGTCGTTTAAAATTCTGGATCAAATCAGGGCCGGAGTTTTCAAAACGTTGGTCTTTTAAAGCACAGGCGATCTTTACATCAATATCAAAAGAAAAATTCTTTTTACAGGATGTCTATATTCAGTATAATTTTGGGAAATCAAGCATCCGTTTCGGGCAATTCATCCCGCGATACAGTTTACAACGGTTTCAACCCGATTACCTGATCCCTTCTACCGAAAGGGCACGGGCAGTCAATCTGCTGATACCCGACGGGACACTTGGCGTAAGGGACCTCGGTATTCAGTATAATCTGACCGCCGCCAAAGGCAACCTGCAATTCAACATCGGGTTATTTAACGGATACGGCATAAAGGAATACCGGTACAACAATTCCGGAATCATGGCAACCCAGAACCTTTCGTACCG
>JAADID010000314.1 GCA_013151505.1 Chlorobiota bacterium
CCGTCTGTGAAACTGGCATTGAAAATGGCGGAATTGTTTGCGTGCCGGGTTGAAGATATCTTTTACATAAATAAGGAGGATTAAAAATGACAAAACGATTTTTTCTTGAACTGATCGTGGGCATAGCCGGTTTAACTGCTGTGTTTTTATTTGGTGATGCGGGTCTGGCCGTTCTGGCTTTTCTTGCCATTCATCCGTTTATCGGTAAAAAGAAGGCCGATGAACGGGAAAGCCAGTTGTTTAACCAGGTTGGAAATGTAACGGCAGCCCTGACACTCCTTGCTGCTGTGGGCATCTATTTTGCATCCGAAATTGTGGTTAACGGATATCAAATCGGGGAACACTGGCTTGTCCTTTTGGTTTTCATTTTTCTGATTGCCCACGGCGCTGCCGGACTGGTGATTTTCAGGAGGGGATAGGGGTTATTCGACAAAGAAGACTTTATTAAAAGAGGATTGAAGAAATCGTAAATACCGGTAAAAAAATCAGCCTGTAGCACTATCATCAGATCAGGTCAATAAAATCGCTATTCACACTCGTCATTTCAAAGAAAAAGACAATGAAACAAGAGCCTACATTGCGACATGACACAATTGTATCTTACCTATGAAACTGAAAATAACGAACCACGTTTATTTCTGAGGAGTTATAGGGCCGGAATGTGGGCAAGAGCGACGTGAGAATATCAACCCTATGAAACAAAAACCTTAATTCGTCCATTGGTTGTTCAGGACTCTCACTCCCGCACATGTGGGATTAGTGCTGAACGATTAATTTTGGTTCTCTGTTTCAGTATAAATGATTCAAAATATTGATTTACAACTTTCTGTACAATATGTAATTGATAGTTAACCCGATACAAGGTTAAAAAATATTTTCCAATAACCGGCGGCTAAAGCCACCGGTAAGGGTTATTTCAGGATCACTTTGCCTGTTTTAAGTTCATCGCCGGTCTGTAAACGGTAAAGATAAGTTCCGGGAGTTAACTTCAACTGGGCAGCATTAACGTTCATCGTATGTTTACCTGCCGGGAATTGTTTCGATTCATTGTAAACCATTTCCCCTGCTAAATCATAAATCTGCAGACTCACCTGTCCGGACGTATTTAACCTGAAATCAAAGTTCAGCCGCTCATTGAACGGATTGGGATAAACTTCCACTTTGTTTTCTTCCGGGGTTTCCCCCACCCCCACAAGATCGCTGTCCAGCATGATCAGCGAGGAGAAACTGTCGTCGGGCGATTCCACGACTATCGTATCCTGAAGCATTTCACCCAGATAATTTGTCGGTAAGCTGACAAGAACATTTATTGTCAGTGTATCGCCGGCAGGCAGGAGATAGGGTAACTCCGGCATTTCTTCTACCATCCACATAAACTCAACATCTCCTTCCGGCTCCGGCATGATGTATGTAATTTCAACAGTATCACTGCTAATATTCACGATGTGAAGCGGTAAACCGTCAATACAGTCTTCATAAGTAAGGAACAAAAGCGTATCGGGATCCAGTTCCAGGTCATCCGTGAAGAATGAAAAAACGGTAAACTCATGCGGGTCAGGTTCTCCGATATAAGGATGCATGGCATGCCTGCCCGATTTATCTGCCGCATACAGGTAATAATCCACCTCGTCTCCGGGTTGCAGTCCGGTAATGGTACCCGTCCAGGTGTTCCCGTTTTCCAGCGACATATTGGATGCCTGATATTCTCCGCTGTCAATACTGTACCAGATCAGAACGGAATCGGAATAAATGTCTTCGCCGCTGTAGGCATAAATATCAGCCGTAATGTCAATATTTTCCTGGTAGTTTACTGTTCCCAGAACAGGAACATGGTCAATATAAAGCATCCCCAGATCGGCTATGCCTTTTGTCCGGCAGTGCAAGGCATCCGTATTGACCCATCCGCCGTAAGTTATCCCGATGATGTCGTAACCGGGCATGGCTTCCTGATAAGATTCTATTGCATCGTCATCCCACTGGCTTCCGGTAAGCGGGACAAACACTTTGTCGTTTAGAATCAATGAGTTGGTATAAGGCGTATCGGTCGGCGAACCGGGCGTGAAAACACGGAACACCTCATAAGGGACGCCGTACGGACTATCTGTATTTTTAAAGAAATCCGCTACCGCCTCAAAATCGTCATACCTGGGATCACTTTCCGGCACTTGCCCGATCAGCACTTTGCCGGGAGTGAGGAATTTTCCCCAGCAATCAATATGCTTGATATATTCTCCCAGCGGATCATCAATGATGTAATAATCTTCAATACCGAGGTAATTGTAAACCAGTGAGTCAATATCTTCTTCCGTCAGGTCGGGGTTTTCTTCTTCGATAAGTTCCGTAGATGCGGATTGCCCCATACCGGTAGTCATATAATTTCCTCCGGCAGTGGTCAGGTTCATTCCGTAAAGGTCAATATCCAGGTACTGGGCAACTTTTATGGGAATATCGTTATCATAAGGGCGGGGACGGTTGTAAGGGAAATTAACGATACCCGGTTGCCCGTTAGCGTCGAAAACAAACCACGGTCCGTAATCCCTGGTCCAGTAACTGTTGGTAGGGGCATACAGGAATGAGCAGTTATCGAGGTTCACACCATTACTGGTATATTGAGCCGTTACTGTCTGTTCTTCCGTTGCATTGGCCACAATGGTGATCACTTCAATGTCATCTGCCATCTCTTTGATCAGCGAAATGGGAATGCCGAAAGGATAGCGCACCAAAACGGCCTGCATCTGGTCAAATTCCGCCACATTTTTCACCGGCCCGTCAGGTGGGTCAGTCTCATAAAAATCCCTGTTATCCAGGGGTTGATACATCTCATCTTCCGAAAGGTAATGCAGCTTACGCCAGTCGGGTTTTTTCTCCTGTGCTTGCAAGGGATTAAACCAGGCGCCAAAAAGAATGGCAAAAAGTAAATATTTAATTTTCATAACACTACCATTTTGAAGCGTTTGTCCATATTGCATGGAAAATCAAAAAAAAACGAATTTTAACATGGGCAGACACTATTATTATTTACACAAAGGTAATAACTGAAATGTTTTTGTCAATGAAATAATTTTATAGCTGTAAGGACGTATAGATTATCGTATCTTTGTATTTAAAACTTCAAAATTTTAAGGATATGAACCTTTTATTGATCAGCGGAAAAGAAATCATGATACAGCATGCCGGGTGGCTGGGCCCCTGGGAAATTGCCTTAATTGTTGTGGTCGTATTGCTTTTGTTTGGCGGCAGAAAAATACCTGAACTAATGAAAGGAATTGGTAAAGGAATGAAAGAATTTAAAGAGGGAATTGCCGGTGAAGATGAGAAGAAACCAGCTACCGGGGACGAAAAAGAGTCCGATAAAAAATAAACTGTTTTAATCTTTGATCAGGTTTTTATAATCCTCAAACCGGTCGAATATCTCATTTACAAAATTGTACGTTTCATCTCCTCTCAAATAACCGTTTCGAACTACCTCATCGTGATAATAAAATTTATCCGACAGGTTTTTTACAAAAAAGTCCACATTATCTTCCCAGACGTTGGGATCTCTTCCATATTTTACCGCCAGGCGGCGGGCATCCAGAATGTGGCCAAGTCCCGCATTGTAAGATGCCAGTACAAATTTTATCCTTTCAACCGAATCCGTTACCTCCGCGGGTAATTGCCGTTCAAGGGAGCGCAGATATTTTGCCCCGGCAACGATCTGGTCCTTCGGAGGGGATAACGTATCAAGTCCGTATTTTTTGAGGGTCTCGGGCATTAGCTGCATCAATCCGTAAGCCCCGACCCAGGAACGGACATTGGGTTTGAATTCCGACTCCTGATAAATCATAGAAGCCAGCAAGCGCCAGTCCCAGCCAACGATCCGGCTGGCTTCTTTAATATAATCATCATAAGGAGATAAATGACCGCCACTAAATGAATTGTATTTACTTTTCACAATTTTTGCCGCCCTGATGTTTCTGAAATATTTGTTGTAGATCAATCGGAACAGCAGGGTCTTTTTGAACGAATCGAGCCATACGTTAATCGTATCCGCCAGACCGGTCTGGCCCTTCTTTACCGCCCAGGCAACATATTGCGGAAAACTTATCTCGGTCTTCACATCAATGTTGGGGTAATAGCGCGTATTGATCAGGGCAATGTATTTGTCAGCCACAGTATAGTCAATTTCTCCCCGTGCGACAGCTTCAATAAGCTCTTCTACATCTTTGTCTTCTTCAATAATATAGATGGTATCGCCGATCTCGTTGGCAAGGGCTGCCAACCGTTGTGCAAAAATGGTACCTTTCTGTACATAAACCGTCTTTCCTGCCAAATCAATCTGGTTACGCAAAAGATGCGATTCAATTTCATCCCTGGTTTTCATGTTCTGATAATTATCAGGCAACCGCTGAACAAGAACCTGTTCAGTGATCATGATGGGGTCGGTAAATGTAAATTGTTTTTTTCTTTTGCCCGTTACGGTTAGTGTCATCGCCATCAGGTCAACTTCGCCATCATTTAACATGCGAATACTTTTTTCGAGGTCTTTTTCAATTACCATTTCCAGTTGAACCCCGAGATAATCAGTAAAGTTCTTAAGTAATTCATATTGATATCCAATGGGCTGACCGCGGTAAATAAGGTAATTCACAGAACTGTAATCGGTAACCGCCCGTAATTTCTTGTTTTTTAAAACACGGTTTAATGCCTGATTTTTCGGGTCAGGTGAGAGGGTATTTTTATCTTTTTTACTTCCTGTTGAACCCGAATTGCAGGAAACAAGAAATAATGCTGAAATAAGGATAATAATGACGAATCGCATCATACAAAAAAAGTAATGAGGCAAATTACAAAAAATAATTGACGATTTCTTTCGGTTTAACGAAAAGAAAAAGATAAAGATGCTGTTACTCTTATTACATTAGCCGAAACTTTCGGCCCAAACAAGTGTTTATGAGCGAAAAGAAAAAAATATGGACCGTACATCACAAGATCAATTGGGATGATACGAACATGTCAGGAACGTTGAATCTGACAGGGTTGAATGTTCTTTTACAACGGGCTGCCGTGGAGCATGCCGAATATCTGGGGTTCGGTTATCATCACATGATCAGGCAAAACCTTTCGTGGGTTCTTTTCAGGATAAACATACAAATCAGCAGGATGCCGGGCTGGCAGGAAAAAGTACGGCTTGTGACATGGCCCCGTGAACTGGCAAACCTTACGGCGTTCAGGGAATTCATTCTCTATTCGGATAAATCGGATGAAATCTTGTGCAGGGCTTCCTCCGAGTGGCTGCTCATCAATCTGGATACAAGACGTCCGCAGAAAATGGACGATTACCGTCAGTTTGAAAAATACACAACTCCCGAAAAGGCAATAATCCGTGATATCCCCAAAGTAAACAGGAAGCAGGATTTTACCGACCTGTTCTCCATTGTCACCCGTTATTCGGGCCTGGATCTCAACGGCCATGCCAATGCCCGCAAATATATTGACTGGCTGGATGATGCGATTTATGAAGTCCATGGTGAGAAAACCCTTGTTCTTATGCACATGACTTATTTTCACGAATGTATTTACGGCGAAGAATTGATCGTGCAAAAAGGGGGTACCGATCCCACGGTTTTCAGGGGCTGGAAACCGGCGAAAAATGAAATGGCTTTCCTGGCGAAGGTGGAGATTGATAAATGAATGACACCTTTTCCAGGTTCGAAACTTTGGGAAAGGTCACAAACAATTATCAGAAAACGGATTGAAAATATAAAAATGACATGGAAAGCTATTCATACCGGAATGAAATAGGGGACAATGTCAGAATTGATTGGTGAAATTCAAAATCTTTTATAAACTCTCGTTTTAGTGTTGCAGTAACCGCATCCCTAATAATGATATCTTACTGTTTTACCAATTGCGTTAAACAATTCCTTAATTTGGTAAAACAAGTTTCGTTTTATGGTCATTCTTTAATAAAATGCCAATTTTGTTCAGCGACTGAAGTCACCGCACGGGTAATTCCTGTAAAAAATACATTCCAGGCTCATAACCAGATTCTGAAAAGTATATGTCTTATCATGAGTTTTGAAATTTATAGCTCTTTCACCGCCTCGATCAGTTGCGGGATGACCTTGAAGGCATCGCCCACAATGCCGTAATCGGCTGCCTCGAAAATGGGAGCTTCCGGGTCTTTATTGATGGCCACAATGACTTTGGATGAACTCACGCCGCCGAGGTGCTGGATGGCTCCGGAAATACCAAATGCCATATAGAGATTCGGGGCAATGATCTTCCCGGTCTGTCCTACATGCTCGGTGTGCGAGCGCCATCCCTCATCGGAAACAGGCCGTGAACAGGCCAGTCCGGCGCCAAGCAGGTCGGCCAGTTCTTCCAGTCCGCCCCAGTTTTCAGGACCTTTCATACCCCGGCCTCCTGATATCACGATGTCGGCATCCGTCAGCAGGACTTTACCCGTGATCTTGTTGGTTTCTTTGACCGTGGTAGCAAATTCATCATCGCCAACCTGCGGGTCAAAGGCCTCAATGGTGACTTTGTTTTCTGTTTCAACCGGCTCATACGAGTTCTGGAAAAAGGTCAGCACTTTTTCATCGGCATTCACCTG
>JAADID010000197.1 GCA_013151505.1 Chlorobiota bacterium
CGTTAGAAAATCTTATTCCGAGGCCTCGGAATTTAGATTTTCTTATGCGAATTGTCATTTTAGTCAGCTCTTATCCAATAAATTAAATGTCTTTATAATTTAATTAAATTATTAACTGCTTATTTTAAATGACAATTTTGGGTTAAATGCCACCGCTTAGGGAATCCCGCCCGAAGATTCAAATACCCCCATCGTTGGTCTCCTGACCAACGATTATTTCATTTAAACCTCATTTGACGTTAACACTGCCAACGGTAACTCTCTAAACTTCTTATCCCGCGGTTGGTGTCCTCACCAAACGCAAAAATCCTGCATAAACTGTTGCCGGCAGGAATTTATCCCCTACGGGGAAACGATCAATTTCATTTTGAAATGGAACTACAATAATTTCAACCGCTACGCGGTATAGCAGATCAATAATTGCCCGTAGGGCATAAATTATTGTAGTAGTAGTAGTAATAAGAATTGAATATTCCCCGTAGGGGATAGATTTTTAGCGTCTCAATGTCTTTATGTGAAAAAATATTGTCCTTTCAAGCTAATCCGGATTTGTTTATTATTATCGTAATCCGTGTAATTATAAAATTTAATCTTATATTTGCACGAATAAAGACATGTATCATGTATATTCAAAGAAAACTTGAGAAGGATATTCTTCGGGGTATGAATAATAATCCCGTAACTGCCATTATTGGTCCACGGCAATGTGGTAAATCAACACTTGCCAAACATCTTATCAAAAGTTTTCAAAAAGAATCTGTTTACCTTGACCTTGAAAGACCCTCCGATTTGCAGAAGCTCGAAAATGCCGAATGGTTTCTTTCGAACCAAAATGGAAAGTTAATTTGCCTGGATGAAATCCAGAGAAAACCCGAGTTGTTTCCATTAATACGTGCATTAGTGGACGAATGGGGAGGGAACACACATTTTTTGATTCTCGGTTCCGCATCACGTGATTTAATAAAACAAAGTTCTGAGAGCCTTGCAGGCAGGATTACCTATAAAAATCTTTCCCCGTTTCTTTATACTGAGGTCAGTGAATTTATAACCATTGAGGAATACCTTGTCAAAGGTGGATTTCCACGAAGTTTGCTTTTTAAAGATGAAAAAGATTCATTTGAATGGCGGGAGGATTTTATCAACACTTTTTTAGAACGTGATTTATTGTTTTGGTCGGGTTTTTCAACGCAAACCATGCGGAAACTTTGGCAAATGATTGCTTATTTGAATGGTCAGATCATGAATTATAATCTTCTTGCCAATTCATTAAACATTAGTCCCCCAACAGCCAAGAATTATGTGGAATTACTGTCATCAACGTTTATGCTCAAGCTTCTGCCTCCGTTTATTCCCAACATTAGAAAACGATTGGTCAAATCACCAAAAATTTATTTGAGCGATAATGGCATTGCAAATGCTCTGATAGGTATAGCCAATTTCACTCAATTAGCCGGTCATCCCACATTGGGTGCTATATGGGAGTCTTTTGTTTTAAATAATTTGATGGGCTATTTCCCTAAGCTGAAATATTACTTTTACAGAACCAGCCACGGAGCAGAGATCGATATTGTGATAGAAATAAATAGTAAGATACTTGCTGTTGAATGCAAAGCAGGTACATCGCCAGTACTATCGAAAGGAAATTATTCTGCCATTTCAGATATCAAACCGGAAGTTACCCTGATTGTATCACCTGTTCAGTCAGGCTGGCCTGTTAGCCAAGGAATCCAAGTAGCTACACTTGTTGAGTCAATAGAGAAGATTTCTGATATGATTCAATGATGAGACTTTTTTCTGCTTGCCTGCACAAAATATTTTATTCCTGTTCGATCTTCAGCGGGTTGTCCACCTTCACTTTCAGCAAAGCATGGTCAAGAGCCCCCATCATGTTGTCCACATAGACAAAGTTAAGCCCCCTGATGTAATCCTCTTTGATCTCCTGTATATCTTTTTCATTTTCTTTGGAAAGGATAATATCCGTGATATTTGCCCGTTTGGCGGCGAGAATCTTCTCTTTGATCCCTCCTACCGGCATCACTTTGCCCCGCAAGGTAATCTCTCCTGTCATAGCTGTCCTGGCACGCACTTTCCGTTGGGTAAATGCCGATGCCAGCGCCGTGAACATGGTGATACCGGCCGAAGGTCCGTCTTTCGGGGTTGCCCCTTCCGGAACATGGATATGAACATTCCATTTCTCAAAAATATCCGGATCAATGCCAAGCAAATGGGAATGGGCTTTCAGGTACTCAAAAGCGATACTCGCCGATTCTTTCATCACATCGCCGAGGTTTCCGGTCAGCTTCAGGTTTCCTTTTCCTTTACTCAGGCTGACCTCGATGAACAAAATCTCACCGCCCACAGCCGTCCAGGCAAGCCCGGTAACCACGCCGGCAACATTGTTGTTAATGTCTTTTTCCTTTTGATAGCGTGGAACACCGAGGATTTCCCTTATTTCTTCCAGTGTCAGTTTGGGCTCGTATTTCTCCTCAAAGGCAATGAATTTGGCCCTGTTCCTGAGGACCTTGGCAATCTGCTTTTCCAAAGACCGCACGCCGGCTTCGCGGGTGTAATTTTCAATGATGTACTCCAGTACCTTTTTGCTGAACCTAACCTGATCCTTATTCACTCCGTGTTCCTTTAATTGTTTGGGAATCAGGTGACGCTTGGCTATTTCAATCTTTTCTTCTAACAGATACCCGCTCAGTTTGATAATTTCCATCCTGTCCATCAGGGCAGGATGAACACCTGAAAGTGTATTGGCAGTAGCGATGAAAAGGATATGCGACAGATCGTATTCCACCTCCAGGTAATTGTCGTGGAAACTAAAGTTTTGTTCCGGGTCGAGTATTTCAAGCAAAGCTGCCTGCGGGTCTCCCGTGTAAGTGTTGCCGCTTACTTTGTCCACCTCGTCAAGCATAAAAACGGGATTTGAAGAATTGATCTTTTTGAGATTTTGTATAATTCTACCCGGCATAGCGCCGATATAAGTTTTGCGGTGACCACGCAATTCCGCTTCATCACGAACGCCACCCAGCGACATCCTGACATACTGCCTGCCAAGCGCTTTGGCCACGGATTTCCCCAGCGAGGTTTTCCCCACTCCGGGAGGACCTACAAAACAAAGAATGGGCGCTTTCATATCGTTTTTGAGCTTCAGCACAGCGAGGTATTCCAGTATCCTCTCCTTGATTTCTTCCAGGCCGAAATGATCATTGTCCAGTACCCTCTTTGCGTGCTTCAGGTCCAGATTATCCTTCGTGTATTCATTCCACGGAAGCTTGACAAACAGATCAAGGTAATTCAACTGAATGGAATATTCGGCAGCCGACGGGTTCATCCGCTGCAAACGGGTCATTTCATTCTCAAAAACTTTGCCTATTTCCTTTGACCATTTTTTCTTTCCGGCCAGTTCTTTCAGTTCGTTGATCTCCGTTTCGTGCGGACTCCCTCCCAGTTCTTCCTGGATGGTTTTCAGTTGTTGGTTAAGCAAAAAGTCACGCTGTTGCTTATCCATATCTTCTTTCACCTTGTTCTGGATATCATGCTTCAGGTCCAGCAACTGCAACTCTTTGATCAAAAGTTCCAGAACCTTTTCGGCTTTTTCTTCGAGGTTTGTCATTTCCAGCAACTGCTGTTTGACATCATTTTTAACTTTCAGGTTTGAACAAATGAAATTGATCAGGAAAACCGGGCTTTCAATATTGTTTATGGCGAATGCCGCTTCGCTGGGAATGCTTGGCGACTTCTCGATAATTTGCAGGTTCACATCTTTCACCGAGGAAATGAGTGCCTGAAAAGCCTCATTATCCGGGATGATGTTTTCTTTTTCAAATCCTTTTACCCTGGCTTTAAAATAGGGTACTTCCTGAACCACCTTGATCACCTCGAAACGTTTTTTACCCTGGATGATTGCTGTAGTGTTGCCGTCGGGCATACGCAGTATTTTTATTAACCGGGCAACCGTTCCTATTTTGTGCAGGTCTTTCGCCTTGGGATCCTCAATCTCCGGATCTTTCTGTGTAACAACACCGATCGTACGAATTCCGTCGTAAGATTCCCTGATCAGTTTGATGGATTTATCCCGTCCCACCGTAATGGGTATCACCACGCCCGGGAAAAGTACCGTATTGCGCAAAGGCAATATGGGGAGTTTATCGGGAATCTCCTCCGCATTCATGATTTCTTCATCCTCGCTTGACAGCAAGGGAAAAAATTCGTTTTCCGCATCCATTATATCAGAGAATTCAAATCTGTCTTTCATATTCTGTCTTTATATTTTTCAGTCAAAATGTCAGCCCCGCTTACTAAAATAACAGCGACGGCAAGGCATAACCTATTGTATAACCTCATTTTGTATAATTCAACGGATAATTTTATCCGACTGTTTTGAACAAGGTCAATTATAATGCCAATTTAAATTATACTTAAAAAAGGAATTTTTGTTACTGCATGAAACGGATTAACGGACGGTTTCATTGTAAATATGTATAAGTATTTCTTTTTCAATTTCATTAAATTCCTTATTTCTCCGTTTCATCACGGCTGTTGCCACTTCAAATGCCTTTTCCGGTTTAAAGGAAGTCATCTTCTGGGGACTCCCCCACGAAAATGAAGGGATAAAATTACGCTGGAAACCCGAACCGTACAGATTACAGGAAACGCCTATAACGGTTCCCGTATTGAACATGGTGTTGATGCCTGTTTTGGTGTGGTCGCCCATGATCAATCCACAAAACTGGAGGTTGGTCGGCACAAAAGTTTGTTTTGCATACGACCACATCCTGATGGAATCATACGTATTTTTCAGGTTGGAATTGTTGGTGTCTGCCCCGATGTTGCACCATTCGCCGATGACCGCATTACCGAGAAATCCGTCATGGGCCTTATTGGAATAGCCAAGAAAGACAACATTATTCAGCTCGCCGCCGGCTTTGACGTACGGCCCCAGCGTGGTAGCCCCGTAAACTTTTGTATCCAGTTTCAGTTGGGCATGTTCGCACATCGCAAACGGCCCCCTCACTTTGCTCCCTTCCATGATCACGGCCTCCCTGCCCATGTAAATCGGGCCGCCTTCCGCATTCAGGAAAGCAAATTCAACATCCGCACCTTCTTCAATAAAAATATCTTCGGGATTTCCCCTTACAAAGTTACTCCCGCTGATGGGTTGTGACTTCCGTCCTTTGGTAATCAGGTAAAAATCATCCCGCAACAACCGGTCATTCTTTGCAAAAATGTCCCACGTCTCGCTGATGGTCTGAATATCCTTCTCAAATTGAATTTCCTTATTCCCGCGGAAAGAAGTGATGTCTTCGGGCACTTCTCCTTTGATCCGCAAAGCAATGATCAGTTCATCTTTCACGAGTTGTTCGTCCGGATTCAGGTTTCTGACCTGTTCAGCCAGAACGGGATCGGGAATGACCGAACCGTTGATCATGATATTATCACTTTCCGTTTTCAGCGGATACTTTTTCGATAAATATTTCTGCGTCAGCGTGGAGGTTCTCGCACCGAGGTGCCATTCCCACTTTTCGCGCAGGGTCAGAATACCGGCCCGGATGTCTGCCACAGGACGGGTAAACGTTAAAGGGAGAAGGTTCTGACGGTGTTCGTCATCGAAGAGAATGTAGTTCATAGGGCATTATTGTTTTTCCTGTTCAACAAAAATAAAAACATCGTGGATACCGACGCTTTCGGAAACAAAAAAACCCTCGCAGCAGGCAAGGGTTCTTTTATATAAAAGCCTTTGTCCTAACTTTTCTTCTTTGCCATGTGTTTCTTGTAACGGCTGTTGAATTTGTCAACACGTCCTGCGGTGTCCACAAGTTTCATCTTACCGGTGAAGAAGGGGTGAGAAGTATGGGATATCTCAAGTTTAACCAAAGGGTACTCTTTTCCGTCTTCCCATTTGATGGTGTCTTTGGTCTCAACGGTTGACCGGGTCAGAAAAGCATAGTCGTTCGACATGTCTTTGAAAACGACCAGTCTGTAATTTTTCGGGTGAATATCTTTTTTCATTTTTCTATAATTTTCTACCATTCGATTTTGGGGGTGCAAAAATATTATGTTTCCATTAATTATCCTAATTTTTTTGAGAAAGTTTTTTTAGTTATTTCCTCATCGAATTTCCCGAATTTCCCGAATGGGGTTTTTGCAGGCAAAAACTTTACATTCGTTTCATTCGATGATTAATAAACGTTCAATTCATAGGCGAAATCAGGCAGGTTCGCGGGAAAGCGCACCGCGAGAATCTCAAACCTATGAAACACGATAACATAAACCCACGTTTAGTTCCCTGCCTTCGCCGAAACGGCTACGTGCAGGCAGGCGAGGAGCGAAGCGACGTGGGAATCCCCATCCTATGAAACACGTAACCTTATTATCTCATTCGTTATCGGGGACTCCCGCGCCATTGCCCTTCGCGACCCCCTCTGACTCCCCCAGTTGGGGAGAACTTCCTGCCCGTGCAATGGTTCGCCCGCCTGAATGACACAGTCGGGCAGGGAGCTAAACGATAAAGAGAGCGTCCGGTTTCAGTTGTTTGTTTGCACCCCGCACCACCTTCTCACCTCACCACCATC
>JAADID010000006.1 GCA_013151505.1 Chlorobiota bacterium
ACCAGCGACCGGAATGTCATCGTCACCAAACATGCACCCTGGCTGGCCAAAACCTCGGGTAACCGCACGTTCCCCTGGCGTGTGATGATCATCACCCGTGAGGACAAAGACCTCGTGCAGTCGGAAATGATCTGGAAACTGTCAAGACCGCTGGAACTTAAAAATGTTTCCTGGATCAAACCCGGCAAAGTGGCCTGGGACTGGTGGAATGCACTAAATGTGTATGGTGTGGATTTCAAGTCGGGAGTAAACACGGATACTTACAAGTATTTCATTGATTTTGCGCATAAATACGGACTGGAATACATTATCCTGGACGAGGGTTGGTATGAATTGGATGATGTGTTGAAGATCAGGGAAAATGTGGATCTCCCCGAAATCCTGCGCTACGCAAAAAGCAAGGATGTGGGAGTTATCCTTTGGGTCACCTGGAAAGCGCTGGATGACCAGCTTGACAAAGCGCTGGAACAGTTTGAACAGTGGGGCGTGAAAGGCATTAAAGTGGACTTCATGCAGCGTGACGACCAGTGGATGGTGGACTATTACCGGCGCGTTGCCCGCAAGGCTGCCGAACATCATTTGCTGGTGGATTATCACGGTGCTTACAAACCAACAGGATTGCGCCGGGCTTACCCCAATGTGATCACACGCGAAGGAGTGGCAGGGCTGGAACAGGACAAATGGGGAGAAAAAGCCAACCCGGAACACGATGTCACCCTTCCATTTATCCGGATAGTGGCAGGACCAATGGATTATACGCCAGGAGCGATGATCAACGCAACGAAAAAGAACTTCCGGCCGGTATGGGGAAAACCCATGAGCCAGGGAACCCGCTGTCACCAGCTTGCCATGTACGTGGTGTATGAAAGCCCGTTGCAGATGTTGGCCGACAGCCCGTCCAACTACATGAAAGAAAAAGATGCCATGGATTTCCTGACACCTGTTCCCACGGTTTGGGATACGACGGTTGTATTGGGCGCCAAAGTATCAGATTACATCCTCATGGCCCGGAAAAGCGGCAACAAATGGTACCTCGGCGCCATGACCGACTGGGATGCCCGTGACCTTCAGGTTGACTTCGGCTTTTTACCGGACGGGAATTATACACTGGAAATCTGGCAGGACGGCATCAACGCCGACCGCTATGCATCTGACTATAAAAGGATAACAAAAGCCGTCAATAAAGACACCAAACTGGATATCCACCTGGCGCCGGGTGGTGGCTGGGTCGGAGTTGTTATCAGGGAATAAATATCAAAATCTGATTTGAAAATGATCCTGATTTTTAATTAATTCCCTGGCGAGATAGCGTATTCCCAAACATCCGCATCTTTTTCATAATTTTACCCGGACAACCAAACTCCGGATAATATGTTCACTGCAAAAGACCTTCAGCAAATAAAGAAAAAAGGGATAGCCCCGGAAACCGTTGAAAAACAAATAGATCATTTTAAAAAAGGATTTCCCTTTATCAACCTTGTCGCCCCGGCCACCAAAAAGAAAGGATTGCATTGCTACTCCGAAACGGAAGCTGCCGGACTGGCTGCTTATTTTGATGAACATTTTGCAGATTACGAACTGCTCAAATTTGTTCCGGCTTCGGGCGCAGCCAGCAGGATGTTCAAGGCGCTGTTTGAATTTATGGAAACCTGGCAGGGAACACCCGAAGACAAAGAAAAATTTGAAGCCGATAAATCTTTTAACTCGCCTTACAATTTCTTTGTGAATATCAGGAAATTCGCTTTTTACAAAAAACTGAAAAAGACCCTGGAAGATGCGGGTTACTCGCTCGACAGTCTGGTGGAGAAAAAGGATTTCAAAACCATCCTGGAGTATTTTCTGACCGGAAAAGGAATGGGTTACGCCCAGCTTCCCAAAGGGCTTCTGCTTTTTCATGATTACGAAGACGAACCCCGTCTGGCCGTAGAAGAGCACCTTGTGGAAGGGGCACATTATGCCACTGACAAAAAAGGGGTCACCCGCCTTCACCTGACCGTTTCGCCCGACCATCTGCAAAAATTCGAAAATGCGGTGGCGACGAAAAAAGGGAAATACGAAAAGAAATACGAAGTTACTTTTGACATCAGCTTTTCACAGCAAAAACCGTCCACCGACACCGTTGCCGTGGATATGAACAACGAGCCGTTCAGGGATGATGACGGTACCATTCTGTTCCGTCCCGGAGGACACGGCGCGCTGATCGAAAACCTCAACGACCTGAACGGCGAGATCGTTTTTATCAAGAACATTGACAACGTAGTGCCCGACCGGTTGAAAGGGGAAACTTACCTGTATAAAAAGGTGATAGGCGGGTTGTTGATGAAATTGCAGGAAAAGAACTTTGAATATCTCGAAATGCTGGAGGACGGCAACGTGAGCAAAGAGGAGCGGCAGGAGATCAGGGAATTTGCCGAAAAAGAGCTGAACATCTTTTTCCCTGCCGCTTACGACGGTTACGACGATATGGAACAGGTTGATTTTCTTTACAACAAGATGAACCGCCCAATGCGGGTTTGCGGCATGGTAAAAAATGAAGGAGAACCCGGTGGAGGGCCTTTTTGGGTAACAGATGAAAATGACAACCTTTCGCTGCAAATTGTCGAATCGTCCCAGATCAATTTTGACGATCCCAAACAAAAGGAGATCGTGAGCCGGTCAACACATTTCAATCCGGTGGACCTGGTTTGCGGAGTCAGGGATTTCAAAGGCGAGCAATTTGACCTGAAAGAATACGTTGATCCCGAAACAGGCTTCATTTCCATCAAATCAAAGAACGGCAAAGCCCTGAAGGCACAGGAATTGCCGGGGCTCTGGAACGGCGCCATGGCCGATTGGATCACCGTATTCGTGGAAACACCCTTAATCACTTTCAACCCGGTAAAAACTATAAACGATCTGCTGCGGCCACAGCATCAGTAAAGGGTTTTTAGTTTTAAGCGGGACGCTTAAAACGGGGTGGGTCCCGCGAGTAAAAGGAGTTTTGAGTTTGGAGTCTAAAGAACCTGAATGCTTTTCCAGTTGTATCATAAGTCAGTTTCCCAGTCCTTCAGGGCTGGGATATATTCCTGTAAATTTCTTTACTTTTGCCCTCGCAAAACAAATGATAACATGGCAAAGCCCGAAATAACCAAAGATATTCTCATTGAAGAGCTTGTGGACAACTATCCCTTCTCCGTCCGCTACCTGATGGAGCAGGGAATCCGCTGCATCATGTGCGGTGAGCCCATCTGGGGAACGCTGGAAGAAGCTGCCAAAGAGAAGAACTTTTCGGATGAGGATATTGAACGATTTGTCAGTGAGATGAAAAAGCTGGCGTCAGAAGATAAAGGCGACAGTACCCCGGATGTGAAGATTGATGTTAAAAAGATAGATTAATTCCACCCAAAGGAATGTCTTCGGAATAAAATCTAAACAAGCCCCAATTCCGAATTTTTAAACGTGTTTACTTCATTTTTCGATCATTTTGGATTTAGTCATTTTTACTTTTTTAGGTCAATTCGACATTAGAGCAATTAGGTCAATTTTAAGGTGCTAATCTCTCCATTTTCCATCTGCCATCCAAAAGACTATACCTTATCCGGTCATGCAGCCGGTCTTTGCCACCCTGCCAGAACTCAAACATTACGGGTTTCAACCGGTATCCTCCCCAGAAAACGGGTAATTTGATCTTTTCTTTATCCGACAAAAGTTTTGCAGCTTTTTCTTTCAATTCCTCCAGGCTGCCGATCACACGGCTTTGCGGCGACACAACAGCACCGGCGTTGCTTTCGCGTGAACGGGAATTGAAATACTGCTCCGACATTTTTCGTGATGTCCTCTTGACAACGCCTTCAATCCGTATCTGGCGTTCTGTTTCGCGCCAGAAAAAATTCAGAGCAGCATACGGGTTTTCAGACAGCTCTTTTCCTTTCCGGCTTTCGTAATTTGTGTAAAATACAAGCTCGCCTTCTCCGGTGATCTCTTTCAATAGCACCACCCTCGACGACGGCTTTCCTGCTGTATCTACCGTTGACAACACCATAGCGTTGGCATCGTTTACTCCTGATTTAACAGCTTCATCCATCCATATCTTCAACAATTCCAACGGGTTATCCGGCAGGGAATTTATATCCATGCTGTTTTTTCCAAAATCACGTCTCAAGTCACCAAGGTTCACAACAATTCTTTTTTATCTTTGACAAAAGTAATTTATCATTCCTGAAATAAGTGTTCAGATGGAGAAAAATCAATCAGATCTCATTTTGTTGTTTAAAAAGGGAATTGGAATCACCCTTTCTTTTATCAGTTTTATCACTGTTATTATGTTTGTAACAAGCTGTGAATCCGGCAACCAGAAAAACCAAACGCTTTCAAAAAGCCAAACTTACATTCAAACCATCCTGCAGGAAAGGGCAAAGCTGGAACGAGAAACGGCAGACACGACAATTTCCCGCTTCAATGCCGAAGAGATTGCCCAGTTCAAGATCAAACCGCGACAATATTTTTATCCCGATACCCAGTACATTATAAAAGCTGTTTTTACCCTTGATACCAGTACACCTGTTTTCAGGATGCCCACCAACACCGACCGCAAGCCCCGATTCAGGATTTACGGTTATCTTGATTTTACGATAAAAGATACAGCATGTCGTCTGACGGCCTATCAGTACATGGAAACACCCGAAGACAATGAATTTCTCTTCATCCCCTTCGGCGACAAAACCAACGATTACACGAGCTATGGTGGCGGCAGGTACCTTGACATCCCCATGCCTGCATCTGACACGGTTACGCTGGATTTCAACAAAGCATACAACCCTTATTGCTCATATTCCGACCGGTGGTCATGCACCCTTGTGCCACCTGTGAATATGCTGGATGTCCACATCTTTGCCGGGGAGAAGATCTACCGGGAAGGGCACCACTGATAGGAAATTCCAAATAACAAGTAGAAAAACCTTCCAAACGTATTCATGAGCTCTTCCGGATTTGAAATCCGGAAATTGATTAGGTCATTGCAATTTATTGCCCTTTTGAATTTTGAAATCCGGCGACAACATATTGTATTTATATAAGTTAAAATCGGGGTTATAAATCCCGAACAGCAGTTTTTTTTTGAAGAGGTCAGTAAAAATGCGTAAAAACGTTTTAACGTTAAAACATTTTAATTACATTTGCATTATGAAAACTGCACTAAAAAGATCAACAATTTATCTGGACCCGGAAATTCACAAAGCCCTGAAAGTGAAATCTGCTGTTAGTTCAAAGACTATTTCCGAACTGGTCAACGAAGCAATCAGGTTGAGTCTTGAAGAAGATTACGAAGATTTACTGGCTTTTGAGGAAAGAAAAAATGAACCCAACCTGGATTTTGAACTGGTATTAAAAGAGCTTAAAGAAAGTGGCAATTTATAAAATCCAAATCAAGCCCTCTGCCAAAAAGGAACTCTTTAAGCTCCCCGGAAAAGACCTTAAAAAAGTGGTGCTAAAAATTAAATCACTATCCAAAAATCCACGTCCATCCGGATGTGAGAAGTTATCTGGGGAAGAAAAATACAGGGTACGACAAGGAAATTACCGTATTGTTTATTTAATTGATGACAAGCAACTTACAATCATCGTCATTAAAATCGGCCACAGAAAGGATGTGTATAAAAAGCGGTAGTGTCTGTTTGAAAATTTAGTTATTTGGGAGGGTTTCAACAACGGAAATAAAATCCCTGACGGGTAATTTATTCACGAAACAGCACAGGTCTGCCCCAGGCTCTAATATGTGACATTTTGCATGAAACGGTGATCATCCCCGATTTTTTATAGTTTTGTCGACAACTGGTCAATTACCGGACATTGTAAATCCAAACTGCTTTGCGAACACAGACCCGTACAGCCTTAGCAATCTGTTGTTCGAATATTCCCCCGGCAATAACCGGCTTTCAAAGTTCCCCCCGTTGATCAGGCTGGAAATTTTAACACTAAATGAATTGTCATGAAAAGAATATTTGTTTTTACAGTGATGTTTTTTACCGGGTACCTCATGTTTGGGCAGGAAACAGAAAGAAAAGCCGCTGTGCGTTACCTGATCGCAATTCAAACGCTCAAAGAGGATTGTGTTCATGCTTACGATGTGTTTTCAAATAAGTTAGCTCAGGAAAGAGATGTGCCGGCTGCCGAAACGGAATTGAAGAATCTACAGAACATCATCAATCAATCACTGACAACACTCGGGAACATAAAGGCTTACAAAGGCGAAACGGAATTCAGAAACTCCATTTTTAATTTTCTAAAGGCCCTGCAGTCGGCATCTTTTAACGAGCTGCCCGAAATCATAAGGCTTTACAAACTGCCAAACCCGACAAACGATGACCAAAAACGCCTGAATGAGCTTTTTAATCAGTATAGCTCCAAACTGGAAAAACTGTTGCGACGTATCGGAGAAGATGAGACTGCATTTTTGGTAAAATATTACAATGTCAACGCCGATACAGACCAGTTTTGCGAAGATCTGCAAAAATTGCTGGAAAGCGCCCGCGATGGATTTCAGGGTATCAAAGGGGAAGAAATCCCGGGCACGTTAATGGGTAGCA
>JAADID010000226.1 GCA_013151505.1 Chlorobiota bacterium
AAAACTACAACATCTTCTGTTCCCTTGTGGTTTATCCTGTGGTTCCCAAAAACGTGATCCTGCTCAGGCTGATCCCCACGGCAGTACATACGCTTGAGGACGTGGAATACACCGTAAAGGCATTCGGCGAAATAAAACGGAAACTCGAAAACAAAGAATATTCGGAAGCCATTAAAGAGCAAACCGTCTCATGAATTTAATTTCTAAATCAGAACAATCAGAAATCTTATTCTTTAATCATCTGGTTTCATGAAACTATCAAGTGCACTGACCCGCAAAAATTTCTGGATTATTGCCATAAATTCAACATCGGGGTATGTGCTGGCCTATCTGTTTATCTTTTACCTGAACCATCTGACAACGATCTTCTCGGCAGGAATGTTTAATTATAACCTGAGTTTTGATTATGTCCTGATCTATTATCACATTCAACCGTACGAATGGACAGCGGATGCCGTAAAACTGATCTATAGCTCGGGGCCTGTCATTGTTTTCATATTCGGTTGCATTGCGCTCATCGGCTACTATTCGCTGCATGAAGAACCGGCGCGGGTAAAGATCTTTTTTCTCTGGTTCGTTCTGATCTCATTTAATTATTTTTTCGGCGGCCTGCTGATCGGCAATATCTTTAAAAAAGGGGTCGGGCATGTGTTCAACTGGATGTATTTTACCGATACCCAGAAACTGATCGTCGCCCTGATCGGCTTTTTCGGCCTGATCAGTACGGGATTGCTGATGGCAAAACCGATAGCCCACTCGGCAAATTCTTATTTTCAGAAACTGGATCAGGACAGTTTTCCTTTCTTTTTCACGGCGCAGATCATTGTCCCGTTCATTCTCGGGACGCTGTTGATCACTGCGTACTTTTATCCTACGCTTTTGTTCCAGGAGCGATACGGATGGATAAGTCTTGGGGTTTTACTGTTGCTTAGCTTTTTACGATCCAGCCAGTATGATAAGATCCTTTTTGATGATGATGACCGGGAAATCAGGATTTCTTACGTGATGCTTTTGCTGGCTGTTTTCCTTGGGGTTGGTATCAGGCTTCTGCTAAACAGGCTTTACCTGATCATGTGGTAATGGTAATTTAAAGGTTCGATTGTTTCCAACTGCACCAATTGCACCAACTGCACCAACTGCACCATTTTCACCAACTGCACCGATTCAACCGATTCAACCGATTCAACCGATTCAACCATTTCAACCGATTCAACCATTTCAACCGATTCAACCAATTCAACCGATTTTCCTACTCCCTCTTGCCAATCGAATCTTCAAACAACTGACGGTTCAGGATGGAGCGGCCCAGGGTGATTTCATCCGTATATTCAAGGTCATCGCCAATGGCTACGCCGCGGGCAAGCATGGTCACTTTTACCCCGAAGTCACGGACTAACCGGTAGATATAATAATTTGTTGTGTCCCCTTCAACGGTGGCCGGGAGGGCAAGGATCAGCTCGTTTACATCTTCCGTATTCAGGCGGTTGAGGAGATGATTTATGTTCAGATCGTTAGGGCCGATGTTTTCGATGGGATTGATCAGGCCACCGAGAACATGGTACAAGCCGTTGTATTGAGCCGTATTTTCTATGGCCAGCACATCACGGATATCTTCAACGACACAAAGGGTGTTTTCATCCCTTTTCGGGTTGGCGCAAATATCACACAGCTCGGTATCGGATATGTTGTTACATCTTTTGCAAAAAACGATCTCCTTCCGCATCTTACTTATTGCTTTTCCTAAATTCTCAGCATAAGAAGGTTCCTCATGGAGAATGAACAGGGCAAGCCTTAGTGCCGACTTTTTTCCGATACCCGGCAACCGTGATAATTCGTTTACTGCCGCTTCCAATAATTTTGATGAGTATTCGTTCACATTTTATGCTTTAAACCAAAGCAAAAATAGATAATTTTGCCACCAACCTATACAGGATATTATGACGAGGTATTTTCTGACCATTGCCGTTTTTCTGATCGCACCGCTTTTCATGCTGTCGCAGGACATCAACCAGGTGGATGACCTGAACAGGAAACAGGGTAAATGGGTAAAAAACTATGCTAACGGAACCATCCGTTACGAAGGACAATTCCACAATAACAAACCTTTCGGCGTTTTTAAATACTACTATGATGACGGCTCCCTGAAAGCCGTGACGGTTTTTTCGGACGACGGGGTCATTGCCCGTACCAAAACCTACTTCCCAACCGGGCAACTCATGGCGGAAGGAAAATACATCAACAGGCAAAAAGACAGTACCTGGTCATATTACAGCGATGTTGACAGTTGCCTGATCGCGACCGAAGAATATAAAAAAGGTGTCCTTGACGGGAAAAGCATTTCATATTATCCGAAAACTTCGCAGCCCGCTCAGATTTTAAATTATAAGAACGGCCTGAAAAACGGGGAATTCAAAAAGTTCTTTCCGGATGGCAAACTCATGACGGAAGGAACTTACAAAAACGATACCCTGGAAGGGGAATTTACTTTGTTTTATAACAACGGAAAAACAGAACTTAAAGGATACTACAAAGCCGGCAGGGAAACAGGAAAATGGCAATATTTTGACGAAAACGGAAAACCCGTCTCGGAAGATGAATACAAGAAAGGGAAAGGAAAATGAATTGAGTTTTCCTGACAGGTTTCCGAAGGTTTGCAGGTTAGCAACCTGTCAGGTTTGAAATATGGAAAGTAAAAATTAGGAGTTTAGGCAGTTCTTCCTGACAGGTTTCCGGGTGCCTGTGGGTTGGCAACCTGTCAGGTATGAAACTGAAAACGAAGGAAAAATAAATTTATTGAACAATCAGTTACCCTGCCGTTTAGGGCAGGGGACAAAAAATAATAACCATGAAAAAATCATACTTATTCATTCTCTTGCTGGGTTTCAGCACGATGAGTTTTGCGCAAAACGAAAAGATCGTTGATCATCATCTTGAAGTCCGGATCGCTCCCGGATCTTCACATATCGTTGTTACTGACACCGTCAGCAATATTGATACCTCGTCATTAATTTTCAGTTTAAACGCAAGTTTGAAACCCGTCCGGTTTTCAAAAAATGTAAAGATCAGGGAAGTGAAAGTAAATGTTCCCGCCAGCGATGTGGGGATGGACAGGGATGATGCCGGAAATGAAACCGGCGACCTAAAGCTCAACAAATGGCTGGTTACCATCAAAGACGGATCGAAAACCTTTTCGGTAACTTATGAAGGTGAAATTTTATCAGCCCTTGAGCAGAGCAAGGAAAATTATCAGCGTGGTTTCAGCGAGTCACCGGGAATTATCAGCGCCAAAGGAATCTATCTCGCCGGTTCCACCTACTGGACACCCTATATTAAAAACACCCTGTCCACTTTCCGGCTGAAAACGACTTTGCCTGCAGGATGGAAAACCGTTTCGCAGGGAAAACGGACAATGGAGAAAAATGAAGACGCCGGACACACCGATGTGTGGGTATGCGACAAACCCCAGGAAGAAGTTTTTCTGATCGCCGCTCCTTTCACGGAATATTCTTTCAAAATGAATAACGGCGTCGAAGCCATGGCTTTTCTGCGCACACCCGATGAAGGGCTGGCCAACAAATATCTTGAAGTAACGGAACAATTCATGAATATGTACGAAGGGTTGATTGGCCCGTATCCTTACTCAAAATTTGCATTGGTTGAGAATTTCTGGGAAACCGGATACGGCATGCCGTCGTTCACGCTGCTGGGCGAAAAGATCATTCGCTTTCCTTTCATCCTCTACTCCTCCTATCCGCACGAATTATTGCACAACTGGTGGGGCAACAGCGTTTACATTGATTTCAGCAGCGGCAACTGGTGCGAAGGATTAACCGCCTATATGGCTGACCACCTGATCAAAGAACAGCGCGGACAGGGAGAAAACTACCGGAGGTCAACACTTCAAAAATTCACAAACTTTGTCAATGAGTCCAATGACTTCCCGTTAAACAAATTTATCTCGCGCCACGATGCCGCCAGCGAAGCCGTCGGATACGGGAAATCGCTGATGATGTGGCACATGATACGCAGAAAACTGGGCGACGAGAACTTTAAAAAAGGATTCAGCCTGTTTTATGATGACAACAAATTCAGGAAAGCAAGTTTTACCGATATCCGAACAGCGCTGGAAAAAGTTTCGGGAACCGATCTCGGCTGGTTTTTCAACCAGTGGGTGAACCGGACCGGCGCCCCCGAGCTGGCCATCAAAGAGATACGTACTGATAAATACAATGACAGCTACCGCGTTTTTCTGACGCTGGAACAAAAACAAAATGCACCTGTTTTTGATATTGATGTACCCATTTATATAGCAACTGAAAAAGGTGTTGAAGTTTTTGTGGAAAACATGACGGATAAAACACAGGAGTTTCAATATACCCTGAAAAACAAACCCCTGAAACTGGAAGTGGATCCTCAATATGATGTTTTCAGGATCCTGGACCCCAGGGAAGTTCCTCCGGCTTTGTCAAAAATGCTGGCAAGCAAGGAAAACCTGATTATCCTGCCTGCAAAAGCGAGCAAGGAATCAAAAGACATCTACAGGGCGTTTGCCGATGCATGGGTTGCCGCCGATCATGACCGGTATGAAATTGTCAATGACAACGAGTTGCAATCCCTGCCGGAAGACAAAACCGCCTGGATCATCGGGTTCGGGAATAAGTTTTCTTCACTGGTCAACGATGAATTAAAATCGTACAATTCCTTTTTGGATAACGATTCGGTAAAACTTGAAAACAAGGTCATTTCGAAAGAAAATAAAAGCTTTGTCATAACCTTGTTTGACCCGGCTGATGTAAACAGGGAAATCGCTTTCATCGCGCTGGACAACAAAGAATCCATTCCCGGGCTGGTTCGCAAACTTCCGCATTACGGAAAATACAGTTACCTTGCCTTCGAAGGGGATGAACCCACAAACATTGCCAAGGGGCAGTGGCCCGTTTTCAATTCGCCTCTGGTGAAAGTATTCAGCCCCGAAGGACAAAATATAAATGTCATTCAACCCCGTAAACCGTTGGCAGAACTCAAACCCGTCTTTTCGGAAAAACGGATGATGGAACACATCAAATACCTCTCTTCCGATGAGTTGAAAGGACGCGGGCTGGGAACACCCGAGTTGGATAAGGCCGCCGATTATATTGCCGGAAAATTCAAAGAATACGGCCTGAAACCCATGGGCGATTCTTATTTTCAGACTTTCACCCACAATTTCCCCAACAAGGGAAAAATGACGCTGAAAAACGTCATTGCCATCATTCCCGGAACCGATCCGAAGCTGAAAGACTCGCCGGTGGTCGTCTCTGCCCATTACGATCATCTCGGGCTGGGCTGGCCCGACGTCCACCAGGGAGATCAAGGGAAAATTCATCACGGCGCAAACGACAATGCCAGCGGGGTGTCCATTTTGCTGGAACTGGCAAAAACGATGGGAAAAACCACAAAACCCAAACGTACCATTATTTTTGCTGCTTTCACAGGTGAAGAAGCCGGCTTGATCGGTTCACGCTATTTTGTCAGTCATATTAAAGAATATTTCAAAGGGAACGTCTTTGCCGATGTCAATTTAGATACGGATGGCGGACTGTTCGATAACAAATTACTGGTTCTCAATGCCAACACAGCGAGAGAGTGGAAATTTATTTTCATGGGGACCGATTACACCACCGGCGTAAAAAGCGAGATTGTTCAGCAGGAGCTGGATGCCAGCGACCAGTTTGCTTTTATTGAAAAAGGAATTCCGGCAGTTCAGTTGTTTACCGGCGCCACACCCGAATACCACCGTCCGACCGACACATGGGATAAGATTGACGGCAAAGGGCTGGTGAAAGTGGCAACGGTGACCAAAGAAGTTGTGGAATACCTCGCCGAAAGGGAAGAACCGATGCCCTATACAGGAAAAGACCATTCAGTCAGCAACACACAACAAACGAAAGCGGCGCCGGGGGGCGGGCGTAAAGTGGCCACCGGCAGCATCCCCGATTTTGCCTATACGGGTAAGGGAGTCATGATCGGGGCCATTATGGAGGGTTCGGCCGGAGAGAAAGCCGGGCTGAAAAAAGGCGATATCATCACTGCCGTGGATGACGTTCAGGTTAACAACCTTCAGGAATATTCTGCTATACTGAAAAAATACCAACCCGGTGACGAAGTGAAACTTACCATTCAAAGGGATGGCAAAGAACAGGTAATTTCACTGAAGTTCGGGGCAAGGTAAACTTTGTCCGGGAAAAATGATTGACGATTGACGAAAGCGATTAAATATAATTTTTTAGGAATTCCGTTTAATAGGAAATAAAAACGAGGTGTTGACGGTGAGGACACCGTCAACGGTAAGTAACTAAAAAGTATTAACCCAGATTTGTCATTAGGAAGTATGAACTAATGACAAGTGCGTTGGGATGTGAGGAGTATCTGGGTTAATCCCGCGTTAGAAAATCTTATTCCGAGGCCTCGGAATTTAGATTTTCTTATGCGAATTGTCATTTTAGTCAGCTCTTATCCAATAAATTAAA
>JAADID010000255.1 GCA_013151505.1 Chlorobiota bacterium
ATGGATCACTCCCTTTTTTTAAACCGGATAGATCATGAGGCTAAAATACAAAATTGTTTTATCATACTGCCATCGTGCCCGCAGAATCAGGGGAATGCTACTGTATTAATTGACGGGTTAACCCGTCGGTTGATAGAGGGTTTATTTATTTTCCGGGAGGCTGTCTAAAAAGTCGTTTTTACGGATTTGATGTTACAATAAAAACTTTGTGGTGCTTTGCGGATTTTTTGTAACCTCTGTATAACAGCTTCTTAAATTCATATCACAAAGATACGCGAAGGAGACACGGAGAGAAACAAAGGACTTTTTAGACAGCCCCCGGATTGCTGAATTACCATTAACTCCATTTGTTTTTAACGTTTAATCCCGAACTAATCCCCGACTCCGGACATCCTCTTTATTTTCCTTGCTTTTCCCCATCTTATTGCGTATATTAGCAGGGTATTTCAACAATTACATTTGCTAACATTTAAAAACTACTAAAATGGCTGAAAGTGTTTACAAAATCATCGAACTGGTGGGCACCAGTACCGAATCTTGGGAAAAAGCCGCCGAAGCTGCCATCAAAAGGGCTGCCAAATCATTGCGCGACATCCGCGTAGCCGAAATCTCCCAACTGGATATGCACCTCGGTAAAAACGGGAAAATTGAGTCTTACCGGGCCAAAGTAAAACTCTCCTTTAAATTCGAAGATCCTTTGACTGCATGATTTGGGTGATTCATTGAATCGGTTGGATTGGTTGAATCGGTAAATTGGTTGAATTGGTTGAATCGGTTGGATTGATTGAATCGGTTGAATCGGTTGAATCGGGGAATTGGTCGTTGGGTGGCTGGTTGAAGACTGCTGACTGATAATTAGAATTGATCATTGAATGATTAGTGATTAGCAGACAACAGAGCCATTGAACAATAGAACCATTGAACAATAGAACCATTGAACCATCACACCTCTGCCCGGTTATCCAGCACTTCTTTTACATCCAGCAACAGCTGGCGCATCCGTTTCAGGGTATTGATGACTTCCAGTTTCTCAACCGATTCCTGTTTTTTGTGTTTTTCGAGGTATTCTTTCACTCCTTTCACCGTCATCCCTTTTTCCTTGATCAGGTGATAGATGATTTCAAAGTGATCCATGTCTTTACGGGTATAAAGACGTGTGCCCTTTTCACTTTTTTTCGGCCTGATAAAGTCAAATTGTTTCTCCCAGTAACGGATGAGTGAGGGGTTTACACCAAAACGAGCAGCCACATCACCAATTTTAAAATAGATTTTCTGTGCCATGGCCTTTTGTGCTTAATCCAGCGACTGGTTGGGGAGTTTCGAAAGGTCGAGAAGTTTCTCGTATTCTTCAGGAGTCAGGTCATTGAAGAAATAATAAATGGGGTTCACCACATGGTTGTTCTTCCGTACTTCGTAATGTAAATGCGGCGCAGTGGATTTACCTGTATTCCCGATATACCCGATAATTTGTCCGCGTTTTACCTTTTCCCCCTTTTTCACATTAAAACTTTTCAGGTGGGCATAAAAGGTTATGTAACCATATCCGTGGTCAATTTCTATCTGGTTTCCGTAACCCCTTCTCGAATGTTTGGCCTTAATCACTTTTCCCTCTCCTGTTGCATATACAGGTGTTCCCTGCGGAGCCGAAAAATCTACACCCCTGTGAAATTTCTTGATCTTATAGATCGGGTCAATACGGTAACCGTAAAAAGATGACAACCGTTTCAGGTCTTTGTTGCTCACCGGCTGGATCGCCGGAATACTGGCCAGCATCTTCTCCTTGTTCTTGGCCATTTCAAAAACTTCATCAAATGATTTTGACTGGACGTAAATTTCACTGGCTATCTTGTCAAGCTTTTTGGCCGTTTCGATCAGTAATTCCGAATTGTTGTATCCTTCTAAATCTGCATACCTGTCAACACCACCGTAACCGGCCTGTCTGATGGATTTAGGGATGGGTTCTGCTTCAAAAATAACCCGGTAAATATTATCATCCCGGTCAGCCAGTTCATCCAGAAGCGACTGCATCTGGTCCAGCCGCTGATTCATGATCTGGGTTTGCAGACGATATTGTGCCAGCTCACGCTCCAGCACCCTTTCTTTTGGCGAACTGAAAAATGAATAAGCCCCGATAATCAGCAAAATTGAAAACGCCAGAACGGACACCAGATAGAGGAAAACTTTTAAAATCCGTTGCCCTGTTGTTGGCTTGTGCTCCTCGTATGCGAGCGTTTTTGTATTGAATGTATATCTGGTCTTGGCCATTATCCTCTTTAAAGCGGAGCAAAAGTAATTAAAACGATTAAATTTGCATCCTTAAAAAAAGTGAAATTATCAACCCTTACTTGTTAACTGATTGTAAATGAAATCTTCAGAAATAAGAACAACCTTTCTTCAATATTTTGAACGAAAAAAACATAAAATAGTTTCTTCGGCACCCATGGTCATCAAGGATGATCCAACGCTGATGTTTACCAATGCCGGCATGAATCAGTTCAAGGAATTGTTTCTTGGAAATGCGCCCATCAAATACCCTCGTGTGGCCAATACACAGAAGTGTTTGCGCGTGTCGGGAAAACACAATGACCTGGAAGAAGTAGGCCACGATACTTATCACCATACCATGTTCGAGATGCTGGGAAACTGGTCTTTTGGCGATCCTGCACATCCCGAAAAAGGATACTTCAAAAAGGAAGCCATTGCCTGGGCCTGGGAACTGTTAACCGGTGTTTTCAAGATCAGCAAAGAGGACCTTTACGCTACTGTTTTTGAAGGGGATAATAGCGACGGTCTGGAGCCCGACAAAGAATCTTATGATTTCTGGAAAGAACATATACCCGAATCGCACATTTTCTGGGGTTCCAAAAAAGACAACTTCTGGGAAATGGGCAACACCGGCCCATGTGGTCCCTGCTCCGAAATTCATATAGATATCCGTGATGATGCAGAAAAGAAAAAAGTGCCCGCTGCCGAACTGATCAACAAAGATCACCCGGAAGTGATCGAGATATGGAACCTTGTGTTTATTGAGTTCAACCGCCTCGCTGACGGAAAGCTGGAACCCCTGAAAGCCAAACATGTGGATACGGGTATGGGATTCGAAAGGTTAACCATGGTTTTGCAGGGTGTAAAATCCAATTACGATACCGATATTTTCAGGCCGGTTATTGATGAAATTGCGCAAATGTCATCAACCCGGTACGGAAAAGACGAAAAGAAAGATATCGCCATGCGCGTCGTGGCCGACCATCTTCGTGCCATTGCTTTTGCCATTGCCGACGGTGCTTTGCCCTCTAATATCGGTGCGGGTTATGTCATCCGCCGTATCCTTCGTCGTGCCGTACGTTACGGGTACACTTTCCTGGGTTTTGACGAGCCTTTCATTTACAAGCTGATGCCCGTTCTGGTTGATCAGATGGGAGGAGTATTTCCCGAACTGGAAAAACAGCAGAAACTGATCGAAAAGGTGATGAAAGAAGAAGAAACGGCTTTCCTGCGCACACTTGCATTTGGCATAAAAAGATTTGAGCAATACATTGGGAACCATCCTGATAAGAAGATCATTGCGGGCGATTTTGCTTTTGAACTGTTCGACACTTTTGGCTTCCCTGTTGATCTTACACGACTGCTTGCCCGCGAAAAAGGTTATGAAGTGGACATGGAAGGTTTCAATGAGGGTCTGGAAGCGCAAAAGTCCCGCTCGCGAAAAGCCGCCGAAGTGGAAGCCGGCGATTGGGTCATCGTTAAGGATGAAGAACCCAAAACGGAATTTGTGGGATATGATCAACTGGAATGTGAAGCCCGGGTCTTACGATACAGAAAAGTAATCACCAGGAAGAAAGAAGTTTACGAAGTAGTTCTTGATCGCACACCCTTTTATGCAGAATCGGGAGGTCAGGTTGGCGATAAAGGCGTGTTGATATCTTCTCACGAAACTTTGCAGGTGCTCGACACTAAAAAAGAGCACAGCCTGATCATACACCTCGTAAAAGAAGAGCCGCAGCATCCGGAATCTGTTTTCCTGGCCAGGGTTGATGAAAAAAAACGGCTGCTCACCATGAACAACCACAGTGCCACGCACCTGATGCATGCTGCCTTGCGTAAAGTACTCGGAAAACATGTGGAACAAAAAGGATCCTACGTTGATGACCAGCACCTGCGGTTTGACTTTTCTTATTTCGGCAAAATGACCGATGAACAGATAAGGGAAGTGGAAAACCTCGTAAATGACAAGGTCAGGGAAAATGTGAAAGCCACCGTCAAAACGGATGTCCCGATTGACAAAGCTCTCGAAATGGGTGCCATGGCGCTGTTCGGCGAGAAATACGGCGATCGGGTCAGAGTAGTCATTTATGACCCTGAATATTCGGTGGAGCTGTGCGGGGGGACGCATGTCCCGCAAACGGGCCAGATCGGTTTGTTCAAAATCACTTCGGAAAGCGCTATTGCTGCCGGTGTCAGAAGAATAGAAGCTGTTACCGGACGGAAAGCGGAAAAATTTGTGAACAGCCAGATTGATACACTGAAAGAAATAAGAGAGCTGTTGAAAAAGCAACCTGATGTGGTTCATGCCGTGCAGAACCTGGTCGAACAAAACAAAAAGCTGCAGAGAGAGGTGGAATCCCTCCAAAAAGAAAAAGCGCTGCAGGTGGCCGGTGAACTGTTTAACAAAGCCGAACGGATCGGTGATGCTCTTTTTGTTGCCGCAACAGTGAACCTCGATGTAACACAGGCCAAGGACCTTGCTCATAAGTTGCGACAGATGGGCGAACAGGTCTTCGTGGTGCTGGCTTTACAAAACTCCGGAAAAGTAAACCTTGTAGTTTCAGTGTCTGATGCATTGATTGACAAAGGTTTTCATGCCGGGAACATCATCAGGGAAGTTGCCTCGCACATCAAGGGCGGCGGCGGCGGACAACCGCACCTCGCCACAGCAGGCGGGAAAGATGCCGGAGGCATCGGGGCAGCATTTGATGCGGCAAGAAAGTTTCTGGAATAGCGTTTTTATTCATTATTCCATTTGTTATTCCGTGGTTGGTGTCCCCAACAGACGGAAGACACGAAAAAAGTACCATATTACGCAATGACACACTTCATAAGTGCCTATTAAATCGAAACCAACTACCTTCGTTTAATTCCGAGGCGTCATTGTCCAGATTGCGGGTGGAGACGCCGTGGGAATCCCGAATCTATGAAACAGAAAATTTAATTCAGGCTAAATCGGCATCACGTTATTTGAATTCAATCAAAATTCCTTATTTTTGTTTAATCTGTGTCTTTCCATATAAATTAAATTTACTTTTGCGCGGTTAAGTTATTCACGGATATACTTTTAGATATAATATTAAACTTTTATAAAATAATGTTTTATGGACCTGAATAATATAATGAATGACCTGGTAAAGAAGCATCCGGGAGAAGAAGAGTACCATCAGGCAGTGCGTGAAGTGCTTGAATCAATAGAACATATTGTGAATGAGCATCCCGAATTTGAGTCGGCAGGCATCATAGACCGCCTCATCGAACCTGATCGTGTCCTTATGTTCAAGGTTCCGTGGGTGGACGATGACGGGAAAGTACATGTCAACCTTGGTTACCGGGTACAGTTCAACAATGCCATCGGTCCTTACAAAGGCGGGTTACGTTTTCACCCCAGTGTGAACCTGAGCATACTGAAATTTCTGGGGTTTGAACAGATTTTTAAAAATGCCCTGACGACCCTTCCCATGGGTGGCGGCAAAGGAGGTTCCGATTTCAACCCCAAAGGCAAATCGGATGCAGAGATCATGCGCTTCTGCCAGGCTTTCATGCTGGAACTGTGGAAACTCATCGGTCCCGAAACCGATGTTCCTGCCGGAGATATTGGCGTTGGTGGAAAAGAGATCGGTTATTTGTACGGTATGTATAAAAAACTGCAGCGTGAACATACCGGCGTACTCACAGGAAAAGGAATTTACTGGGGAGGAAGTCTGATCAGGCCCGAAGCTACCGGTTTCGGCGCCGTATATTTTACGGAAGAAATGCTGAAAACCAAAGGCGAAACCCTGAAAGGAAAAAGCGTTGCACTTTCAGGGTTCGGAAACGTAGCCTGGGGCGCTGCCACCAAGATCACCGAACTGGGAGGAAAAGTGGTCACCCTTTCAGGCCCTGACGGATACATATATGACCAGGAAGGAATAAAAGGCGAAAAGATCGAATATATGCTCGAACTCCGTGCTTCGAACCAGGATATTGTTGAACCTTATGCCGAAGAGTTCCCCGATGCAAAATTCTTTCCAGGAAAACGCCCCTGGGAAGTTAAGGTAGATGTGGCTTTGCCCTGTGCCACCCAAAACGAGCTGGACGGAAACGATGCCAAGGTGCTGGTTGACAATGGCTGTTTCTGCGTCGCTGAAGGAGCCAATATGCCTTCCACCCCTGAAGCTGTTGAAGTATTCCAGAAAAACAAAATCCTGTTCGGACCGGCTAAAGCCGTTAATGCAGGCGGCGTTGCAACATCAGGTCTGGTGACACAAAACGCCATGAAACTGGCCTGGACACGCGAAGAGGTTGATGCCAAACTGCATTACATTATGAAAAGCATCCACGATTCCTGCGTCCGTCACGGAACAAGACCGGACGGTTATGTGGATTATGTGAAAGGCGCCAACGTTGCGGGATTCCTGAAAGTGGCCAACGCCATGCTGGATCAGGGAGTGATTTAA
>JAADID010000256.1 GCA_013151505.1 Chlorobiota bacterium
TTAACCATAGAACCATAGAACCATAGAACCATAGAACCATAGAGCAATAGAGCAATAGAGCAATAGAGCAATAGAGCAATAGAACCATAAAGCAATAGAGCAATAGAACCATAAAGCAATACAACCATAAACAAAATAATATGCAACAATTCCTGAAACTGATCAGATGGCCGAATCTGGTGATCATATTGATGACCATGTTTTTTACCCTGTTTTTTGTGATCAATCCCTTATTGGGGCTGAAGTCGTTTGAAGCGGGACTGACTGTCACGGGTTTCGTACTGCTTGTGCTGGCTACCCTGTTCATTGCCATTGGAGGGTACCTGATCAATGACTTTTTCGATATGGATATTGACCGTATCAACAAGCCCGGGAAAAACCAGGTCGGGAAGAAATTTCCGGTAGCCTACGTCCAGCTTTCTTTCTGGATACTGAATATCCTGGCTGCGGTCATGGGATTTATCGTTGCCTGGATGGCGGACAAGCCTCTGTACGGTCTTGTTTTTGTTTTTACTTCAGGGCTGTTGTGGTTTTATTCCGAAAGGTACCAGTGCATGCCGCTGGTTGGAAACCTCGTGGTCGCTTTTTTAAGCACGCTTTCCTTTGCGCTGGTCTGGCTGTTCGACTTTTTTACCCTGGTTAACGATCCGGATGACTTTGCTGCCGTACAGACTTCCTTTCCGGTTGTCAATAAAATGATGTTGATTTACATGGGATTTGCGTTTGTCACTACCCTGATCAGGGAGTTGGTTAAAGACATTGAGGATGTGGAAGGTGACGATAGATATGGCTGCAATACTTTTCCCGTCCGGTTCGGAATAAAAGCGACGAAGGTTGTTAGTGTCATCGTACTGCTGGCGGGACTGGCTTTGTCTGCCTGGGCGCAACTGTTTTTTTATTATGCCGGTTTCAGGGTTTTGTTTTTTTGGTTTTTTTTGATTGACATTGAATTTTTCATCGTCATGGCCCTTTTGATGAAAGCCACGGATAAACTACATTATTCGACAATATCGGTTTTTATAAAAATATTGATGCTGACGGGAATTCTTTCAATGATATTTGTGTATTTTGAAACGTAACTTAATCCTGCAATTTGATACTGCTTGAGAAAATAAAAAAGTACCGTGTAATTCTTGCTTCCGCTTCGCCGCGTCGCAGGCAATTGCTTGAAGAAATGGGTATTCGTTTTGATATTGAACCCAAATATATTGATGAAGATTTTCCTTTGGGGATGAAACCGGAAGCAGTTGCAGAGTATCTGAGCAGGAAAAAGGCCGATGCATTTAGCGGGGAAATTGATGAAAATATACTGGTAATTACGGCGGATACGATTGTGGCAATAAACGATAAAATACTGGGAAAACCGGCTGACAAAAAAGAAGCGGTGGAAATACTGCAGGAACTTTCCGGAAATACGCATAAAGTGATCACGGGTGTTACATTGAAAACACTGGAAAAAGAGGTTACTTTTTCGGTAAGCACCGATGTGATCTTTAAAAAATTATCGTTTGATGAGATTGATTATTACATCGAAAATTTCCAGCCATTCGACAAAGCCGGGGCTTACGGCATCCAGGAGTGGATCGGCCACATCGCCATTGAACACATCAGCGGTTCTTATTTTAATGTAATGGGCCTGCCCACGCACAGGTTGTACGAGGAATTGTCTCTGTTTGTGTAAAGAATTTTAATCAGCAAATAAATTCCAATATTCCCCTCCCCGGAGGGGCGTAGGGGTGGGTCATTTAATAATATCATTTATTTGCTGATTTTTCTACTGGTTTTTTTGAGAATTGATTAGTTACATATAACTGGAATAAATCCCGAAGGGGAACATCGTTACGTTCAGTATCAAAAAGTAGCGGTATATTTGCTGAAAATTTATGCCTGAGGGCAACATGTAAAAACAAAGATGAAAAGATGAACAAAAAACCCCTGATACTGGTAACCAATGACGATGGGATCAAGGCGCCCGGCCTGAGGAAACTGATTGACATCATGCGTGATCTCGGCGATGTGGTGGTGATCGCCTCCGAGACGGCACAATCGGGTATGGCGCATGCCGTGACAATCAGAACGCCGTTGATGCCACGACTGATCAAAAAAGAGGATGGTTATCAGGAATATGTTACCAACGGCACACCGTCAGACAACGTAAAGCTGGGGAAACACAGGTTACTGGGTCGTACGCCTGACATTGTGGTATCAGGTATAAACCACGGCTCGAATGCTTCGATCAATATCATTTATTCCGGAACGATGGCGGCAGTGCTTGAAGCAGCCATTGACGGGATACCCGCTATCGGCTTTTCGTTGATGGATTATATGCCCGATGCCGATTTCAGCCATGTGGACGAATGGATCGTGAAAATCACGAGAAAGGTCCTGGACGAAGGACTTCCGGAAGGGGTCTGCCTGAATGTGAACATTCCGCGAATTTCTGCCGAACCCGTTAAAGGCATCAAAGTAGTGAAACAAGCCAAAGCAAGATGGGTGGAGGAATTCGAAGAACGCAAAGATCCATATGGCAGGTCGTATTACTGGCTTGGCGGACGGTTTGTGAATGGCGACAGTCGTCCGGATACGGATGAAAAAGTACTTGCCGGAAATTATATTTCCGTTGTGCCGGTGAGATTTGATTTCACAGCACACGAATATGTGGATAAATTAAAGTTCGATTAAATTTTTATCATGTGGGACCGTTTTTTTAACCGAGACCAATTCTGGTTTGGTTTGCTTGTGGGATTGATCTTCCCCGCCGTATTATTCCTTATTTTGTATTCTGTTGATATGCTGGCTATGGATTTGTGGAACACACACATTATGGTGAAGCAGGAATATCTCTATATTTTGAGCCTGGTAGTTAACCTGCTGACCATCAGGTATTATTTTGTCAATCTGAAATATGATAAAACGGGCCGGGGGATACTTCTTGTTACCTTTGTCCTCGGAATTACTTATTTTGTTTTATTTTTAGGTTGATAAATTACCCGAATACATGAAATATTACATCATTGCCGGTGAAGCATCTGGCGACCTGCACGCAGCCAATCTTATGAGAGCTATCAGGGAAAAGGATGATAAAGCGGAATTCCGTGTGTGGGGAGGTAACCGGATGAAAGCTGCCGGTGGAGTGGTGGTGAAACATTATCGCGACCTTGCTTTTATGGGTTTTGCCGAGGTGGTTAAAAATCTTCCGAAAATTCTGAAAAACATTTCTTTTTGCAAACAGGATATCAAAAGTTACAAGCCCGATGTCCTGATACTGGTTGATTATCCAGGTTTTAATCTGCGTATTGCCGAATTTGCCAAAAAAGCCGGTTGCAGGGTCATATATTATATTTCACCCCAGGTGTGGGCATGGAAACAGACAAGGGTGAAAAAGATCAGGAAGTATGTGGACAAGATGATCGTTATCCTGCATTTTGAAAAGGACTTTTACTCCCGGCATGGGGTGAATGTTGACTTTGTCGGGCACCCGCTGTTGGATGCGCTGGTACAGGAAAAAGTAACCCCGAAAGAGATATTTTACGAAAAGTACCTGTTGGATGAGCGGCCTGTCATTGCGCTGCTTCCCGGCAGCCGTAAACAGGAGATAGCACGGATGCTCAGCATTATGCTGGAAGTGATGCCTGATTTCAGCGAGTACCAGTTTGTGGTTGCAGGCATTAATACGATCACTTTGAAATTTTATCGCAGCATCATCGGAGAAAGGGAGGTAAAGTTACTTATCAACGATACACACAACCTGTTGCATTATGCCGAAGCAGCCATAGTAACATCGGGAACAGCTACACTGGAAACCGCTCTGATCGGCACCCCGGAAGTAGTTTGTTACAAAGGCAGTTTGCTATCATACTGGATTGCCACCAAACTGGTTAATGTGAAATACATCTCCCTCGTTAACCTGATCATGGACAGGCTGGTGGTCAAAGAGTTGATCCAGCATGACTTTACAAGAGAAAATCTGACGGAGGAATTAAATTTACTTCTGAAAGACCAGTCAACCCGAAAAAGGATCAAGAATGATTACCGGGAACTACACAAAAAGCTGGGTGAAGAAGGCGCTTCGAAGCGCGCTGCCGGGCTGATCGTGGGGATGCTGGAAAGCAGGTAATCCCTTTCACGGAGACCCGATAGTAATCAGGATAACGGATTCAACCTGATAATTTTTTTCGTATCTTGTAATCGCCAAAACCGAATGCCATGATGTGGTGGGAGAAACCCTTTATCAGGATATTTTTCTTCTATGCTGCCGGAATATTGATGGCTGACCTTTTTCCTGTTTTCCGGCAGGTTCCGGTTTTTATTTATTCGGGGGTCATTGCAGGGCTAATTGTGGCCGGTTTTATCCTTTATTATAAAAACGATTCCTGGAATCTTTCATGGATAAACGGCCTGACTGTGGGATTGACCATCCTGTTTCTCGGTATGTTTGCCACCACATTGAAACTATCTGAAACGAAAACATCAGGCAAAGTTCCCGATGGTGTTTATATTGCCCGTATCATCAGGGAACCCGTGGTCAGGGAGAAATCGGTAAAAGCGCTCATGTCGCTTAAATTTGTTCCCGGAATATATGATACGCTTGTTGGGGAGGCGAAAGCTGTGGCATTTATTGCCAGGGACAGCCTTTCAGAAAAGTTGCGGTACGGTGACCGGTTATTGATCAAAACCCACCCTGTCGCTCCTGCCGGACCCGCCAATCCCGGAGAATTCAACTATGCCCGTTTTTTAAAAATGAACGGTATTTCTTACATGCTTTTCCTACGTCCGGGACAATGGAAGTCCCTGGATCATGACCCCGGAAACCTGTTATTTGCCTGGGCAGGAGAAGCCCGTCGTTATCTGTTGAGAACCCTCCAGGCCAACGGACTGAATGATCAGCAACTGGCAGTTGTGGCAGCCATGTTGCTGGGTTATGATGACCTGATGAATCCTGAAATTGAGCAGCAATATGTTACTGCAGGAGCCATGCATATCCTTTGTGTGTCGGGCCTGCATGTAGGCATTGTTTACCTGGTAATCGGCTTTTTGCTGGGTTTTGTTAAAAGCCGGAAATTCAAGCAATATGTAAAGCCTGTGCTGATCTTAACCGTCATCTGGGCGTATGCATTGCTTACGGGCATGTCTCCGGCTGTAACCCGTGCTTCGGTCATGTTCAGTATGTTCATCATAGCCGATGCAATCAACCGTTCAAACGACATATTCAATACGCTTGCCGTTTCGGCTGTGCTGATGCTGTTTTTCAATCCATTGCTGTTGTTCAATGTCAGTTTTCAGTTGTCCTATTCGGCAGTGCTTGGAATCCTGGTCTTTTTCAGGCCGGTTTACGGGCTTTTGTATTTCCGAAACAAACTGGCCGACAAAATCTGGTCACTGCTGGTGGTTTCCCTGGCGGCACAACTGGGGACATTCCCGTTGGCGGCTCATTATTTTCACTATATGCCTGCTTATTTCTGGCTGACCAACCTGTTCGTGATCCCGATTTCATTCCTGATCATTGCCGTGGGATTCGGATTTGTCATGTTTTCATGGTTTCCTTTTGTTGCGCATTTGCTGGGTTTTGCTCTTTCGAGAATGGTGATGTTGCTGAATAATCTGGTTGCCCTTGTCGGAGAACTACCTTACCACGGAATTCATGACCTTTATTTTCCGTGGCCGAAAGTTTTTATGGTTTACGGACTGATCATTCTGTTTTTCCTGACCCTGTTGAAGCGACAAATCAATTACCTTTTGCCGGCTTTGGTTTTACTTCTGGTCTTCATCGGCTACCAGACCCTGCTCAAAGCCAGGATACTCAACCGGCAAAAGCTGATCGTTTACAGTGTGAAGAATCATTCGGCTTACGATTTTATCCGGGGAGACCGTCATGTTTGCCTGATGGACAGTATTTTATCCGTTGATCCTGATAAAGCCAATTACCAGTTGGAAAATTTCAGGATCGCATCCCGTCTGGAGAAAAAGCAATTACCTATCCATCAATCAGTAACCGACACACTTACAGGATTGTTCTATGACGGGGAATTCGGGATTTTTAACAACTACCGGTTCATGGTGTTGGATGGGAAGTTAAAATATTATCCCTCCGGTCGATCACAACAAAAACTGGAAGCCATAATCGTTGGGGGTGGTGAATATCTTGACCTGGATAAGTTGATTAAAATATTTGATTTCAATATATTGATTCTTGATTCGTCCGTTCCTGTATGGAAAAGAAAGAAACTGACGGAACGTGCCAATAAGTTGGGATTGGATTATTATGATGTCAGAAAACAGGGGGCGCTGGTCATTAATCTGGAGAAAGAAAAGGGGCGGATGTCTGCCTGGAAATAAGGTGAAAATAAATTTGCAGATATAAAAAAAGACTGTATTTTTGCAGTCCGATTTTTCACAGAGTTCATCAAGATATTGGTCTGGTAGTTCAGTTTGGTTAGAATACCTGCCTGTCATCTCGCCTGAGGCGAGACGGGTTCGGTTCCAAGGGGATTAC
>JAADID010000146.1 GCA_013151505.1 Chlorobiota bacterium
CCGCTTTCCGGCGGACTGCGGCCTCCACCAGTTTCTCCACGGAAAAGGTTCCGTAGCGTAAGCTGTAATATGAATGGGCGTTCAGGTACATGGGTGGATCAGGTTAAGGGTGTGAGGGGGAATAGGGGTATAGGGAAATAAAGGTATAGGGTGAAGGGGTGAAAAGGTGAAGAGGTGAGGGGGTGCGATGGTTGCAGTTGGTGCAATGGGTGGAAACACCTTCCATCTCGTTTTGAGCGAGACTGGAAGAGTGTTTCCCGGAAGGATATGATGGTATAAAATGGAAAAAACCTTTGCATCTCTGCGCCTCTGCGTGAAAAATTGCAGCTTCCGGAAACGTGATTGCCGGCTGTTGAGAAATGACTCTGGATTTAGATAATGAATACTGAAAAAGTCCTTCATTTTATTTCCGGTTATATCAATAAATAAATTGGTTGCTATTTGTAATCTGCAATCCTTTTCGTCATTCGTTTTCGTAAATCGTCAATCGTTATTCATTATCTCTCCTCCGTAAGACTTGATAGGTTGCTGACCCACAAGGCTTTCGGAAGCCTGTCAGGACACCTTCCCCACACCACTTCAATATTCGACATTCTCATTTTTTGTTCCCGGATGATTGGATGTTTGGATGAATGGATGCTTCTTTTATTCATTTCGTCTTGTTATGTCCATCCAATCATCCATTCTTCCAACATTCCACATTAACCAGTCTTCAATCATTTCCTTTTCGTAAATCATTTTCGTCAATCGTCAATCGTCCATCGTAAATCAAAAATCAAAAATCCTCAATCCTAACCCCCACCGCCCGTTGCACCGCCTTCCTTCCGTACCGCAGGCGGATGCTGTCCATGGCCTGGTAGAGGGATGTCAGCTCGGGGGTATCTTCAAACAGGTCCAACTGCTGAAAGCCGCCCACCAGGTGGCTGAAGCGCACGCCGATGAGCCGGATGAGCATCCTCCGTTTGTAAAGCCGGCTGAACAGCTCCAGCGCCGTTTCGATCAGCACATGGTCGAAAGCCGTGTAAGGGATGTGTTTCTGCAAAGTATGGGTGTCGAAGTTGGAATACCGTATCTTCACGGTAACACAACCGGTCAGCTTTTGTTTTTTGCGCAGTTCGAAAGCGATCTTCTCCACCATGCTGATCAGGATGTTTTTCAGCCGCACCACATCGGTGGTGTCTTTGTCGAAAGTCCGCTCGGTGCTGATGGATTTGCGCTCGGAGTAAGGGATGACGGGTGTCGGGTCAATGCCGTTGGCTTTTTTCCAGATGACCAGCCCGTTTTTTCCCATCACCTGCGTGATCATCTCCGGCGGGATCATGCTCAAAGTTTTAATGGTACTGACCCCCATGGAGCGCAGCAGCCGGTAACTCTTTTTCCCGATCATCGGTATCTTCCGGATGGAAAGCGGGAAAAGAAAGGGTTTTACCCTTTCTCCGGGAACATACAGCTCGCCGTTGGGCTTGGCCTCGGTGGTGGCGATTTTCGAGACGGTCTTGTTGACCGAAAGCCCGAAAGAGATGGGCAGTCCCGTGTTTTTGATAATGTGCTCCCGCAGTTCGTGCGTCCACTTCAAGCTTCCGAAGAAGCGGTCCATTCCGGTGATGTCAATGTAATGCTCGTCAATGGAGGCCTTCTCGAAAAGGGGTGCACGCCCGGCGATGATCTCCGTCACCATCTTCGAATACCTGCTGTAGAGCTCCGCATCGCCCCGGATGACGATGGCGTCTCCGCACAACTGCCGCGCCATCCGCATGGGCATGGCCGACCGCACGCCAAAACGCCGGGCCTCATAGCTGCATCCGGCCACCACTCCCCGGTCGGACATTCCCCCGATGATCACCGGCTTGCCGATGAGTGACGAGTTGACCAGCCGCTCCACCGAAACAAAGAATGAATCCATGTCCAGATGTACAATCGTTCTGCCTGCTGTTTCCATTTTTGAAATTTTTTTGACGGGATGCTTGACATTTAATAAAAATGTATTACTTTTGATTAAAAATTAATCATATTTTTGGTTACAATATAATCAAAATGGGTAGATGTTGTCAAGAGGGGGGAGGTTTTTTCCATCTTTCCAGCCTTGAAGGATTGGAAACTGAAAGCGAAGCGATACCCCCGCCCTGAAGGACGGGAAAACTAATTGCCAGGCAATCAAAACGTTATGAAATAAATCAGTAACCCAGCCCTTCAGGGTTGGAGTTTAAAAAACATAACCGATGTCATACGTAAAGCTTTGGATCCACGCTGTGTGGACAACGAAATACAAAAAACCCCTTTTAAACAGGGAGATAAGAAACGATGTGTTCAGGCATATAAAAAATGAGGCATACAAAAAAGGAATCCATGTTGATTTTATCAACGGACATGTTGATCATGTGCATTGCCTGATTTCGCTAAATGCGAATCAGTGTGTGGCAGATGTGCTGGAACAGATAAAGGGCGAATCGTCGCACTGGGTAAATAAAATGGAATTTATAAAAGAAAAAGTCGGCTGGCAGAAAAAGTATTATGCGGCTTCCATAAGCCGGTCGCATGTGGAAAGGGTGAGGGATTATATCAGGAACCAGGAAGCTCATCACACCAGGCAGTCGCTGGAGGACGAGATTGATGAGCTGTTTCCGGGGGCTCCTTCTCCCCAGCCCTGAAGGGCTGGGAAACTGACAGCGAATACCCCCATCCTGAAGGACGGGGAAACTAATGGCGAAACAAATATTATGCTATGAAACAAATCAGTAACCCAATCCTTTAGGGTTGGGAATTGAAACAAATCAGTAACCCAGCACTTTAGGGCTGGGAATTGAAACAAATCAGTACCCCAGCACTTTAGGGCTGGGGCATAAAACGAAAGATATGCTATTCAACAAAAACATCAAAATCTTACGCAAACGGCGCGGCCGCACTCAGGATGAGGTGGCTTTTGCGCTGGACATGAAGCGCTCAACATTGGCGGCTATGAGAACGGAGTGGCACAACCGAACATGGATGCGCTGATCAGGTTCTCGGAGTACTACGGCGTGGCTATTGACACGCTGATCAAAGTGGATTTGAGCACCCTCTCGGAAAGCCAGTTCTCGCAACTGGAACGGGGGTACGACATCTACGTGAAAGGCAGCAACCTGCGGGTGCTGGCTACCACGGTAGGAGAGGACAACGAGGAAAACATCGAGCTGGTGAATGAAAAAGCAAAAGCCGGCTATACCACCGGTTTTGCCGATCCGGAATACATCAGTATCCTGCCCACTTTCCGGTTGCCTTTCCTGTCGAAGCAGAAAAAATACCGCAGCTTCCAGGTGAGTGGCGATTCCATGCTGCCCATTCCCGACGGCTCGTACGTGACCGGCGAGTTTGTGCAGGACTGGAGTACCATCCGCAACCACCACGCCTACATCCTGCTGACGAAAGAGGACGGCGTTGTGTTCAAGGTGGTAGAAAACAAGATCGAAAAGGAGGGGATACTGACGCTCCACTCGCTGAACCCGCTGTATGAACCGTATGACGTGAAAGTGGACGACATCAGGGAAGTGTGGAAGTTTGTCAACTACATCAGCTCCGAAGTGCCCGAGCCTAACAAGGAAAAGGATGACCTTGCGCAAGAGGTAGAGAAACTGAAGAGACAGGTTCAGGCCATCCAGATGACATTGAATTTCAGGGAGCAGTAGAAGTATTGATTGTGTTCTTCTCAATTAATTCTTTTTAAAAATTGTTGTCATGAACATTTTTGGAGGTAAATGGACCGAAGAAAAAATCGAGGTGTTCATAAAATACCTAAAAGCTTACATGCAGATCATGAAAAAATACCCGCAATGGCAAGATCAAATATCGAATGGACCGAAGTAACCTGGAACCCCACTACAGGATGTACGAAAATATCAGACGGTTGTGTGTTTTGTTATGCGCAACCATTATCCCTGCGACTAAAAGCAATGGGACTTGAAAAATACAGAAACGGATTTAAACTCACTGTCCATCCTGATGAACTGAAAAGACCATACACATGGAAAGGGTCTAAAATTGTATTCGTGAATTCGATGAGCGATCTTTTTCATCATGAGGTACCGGACAATTTTATAAAACAGGTTTTTCGGATAATGAACGATACACCGCAGCATAATTATCAATTGTTGACCAAACGCGCTGAAAGATTAACAAAAATAGCTGACCAATTGATCTGGAGTGAAAATATCTGGATGGGTGTTTCTGTGGAGAATGAGAAAGTAATTAAAAGAATCGAACATTTAACAAATACACCGGCGGCAATAAAATTTATCTCTTTTGAGCCATTGATCGGTCCGGTTCTTTCACTGGAAGATTACATTAATGAACTTGACTGGGTAATTGTTGGCGGAGAATCCGGTACCGGAGCACGACCGATTGAAAAACACTGGATAGACAGTATAAAAAAGGTTTGTCATGATTACAATACGCCCTTCTTTTTTAAACAATGGGGCAGAAAGAAATTCAATATTAATAATGACGATCCGACAATGAATACCTCTCATCCTTTCCATGCGAAAGGCGGCTGCCAGTTGGATGGAAAAATATATCGTGAAATGCCGGTAATAGAGTTCTGATGTACGCCATCCTCGATGTGGAAACCACGGGATTAAGCCCTGCCGGGGAGAAGATCACCGAGATAGCCATTGTCATTCATGATGGCAGGGAGGTGACGGATACTTTTGAAACGCTGATCAACCCGGAAAAGAAAATACCTTACCGGATCATTCAGATGACGGGTATAACCAACCAGATGGTCGCCGGAGCGCCGAAGTTTTACGAGGTTGCCAAAAAAATCGTCGAACTGACCGAAGGCAAAACCCTTGTCGGACACAATGTGCGGTTCGATTACAACTTCCTGCGGCATGAGTTCATGTCGCTGGGATATGATTTTCGGCGGGAAACACTGGATACGGTCAAATTAGGCCGCAAGCTCATTCCCGGCAGGAGGTCTTACAGTCTGGGTAAGCTCTGCAAGGACCTGGGAATAAACAATCACGCCCGGCACCGTGCAGCCGGAGATGCATTGGCAACCACACGACTTCTGGAATTGTTGTTAAGCATCGAACCGAATCCGGAAAATTGGAAAACCAATGGGGTCAAATCCGGCAGAAACCGCTCGCTTACGGAGCACCTCCCCAAAGAGCCCGGAGTATATTACTTTTTCAATAATGAGGGTGAATTGATTTATGTCGGCAAATCAATCAATATTCGCGACCGGGTGCTGTCACACCTGAACAACAACCTCCACAAACGGACGGTTGAGATGAAGGAAGCCATTGCAGATGTGGATTATGAACTGACCGGCAACGAACTTATCGCTCTTTTGCTGGAGTCGGCAGAGATCAAAAAACATCAGCCGTTATACAATCGTTCGCAACGCCGGACTTTCTTTAATTATGGTCTGTATTCTTTTACCGACGACAATGGTTACCTGAACCTGAAGGTTACTCCCATCATTGATCATCTTTCCCCGTTATACACTTACAGTTCGATGCAGGAAGGGAAAGATCACCTGTTCAACCTGACCGGGAAGTTCAATCTTTGCCAGAAACTCTGCGGCTTGTACGATGCGCAGGGCGCTTGTTTTCAGTACCAGATCAGGGAGTGTGATGGCGCCTGTGTGGGTGAAGAACTTCCTGAAGATTACAACCTGAAAGTACATCTTGCTCTGGAAAACTACCACTTTGGTGATGACAGTTTTTTTGTAATCGGCAAAGGCAGAAATGAAAACGAAAAATCAGTGGTCAAAATAGAGCACGGCAAATATTGCGGCTTCGGGTTTATTGATACCGCTTTCATGGATAGCAATCTTTCTTTGCTTCACGAATGCATCCGGGCGCAGCAGGATAACCGCGAGGTCAGACAGATCATTAACAGCCACCTGAAGAAATACGGAGGAAAGGAAAATGGACTTGATATTTTAGATTTTTGATTGACGCTGATTATTGCAGATTTTTTATGATCTTTTCTGTAAGGTATTTGGAGCCAAGACACAAGAGACAGGACATAAGACTTTGAGACATTGACTTTAAGTGCACCCCGTACCCCTCACACCGCAACACTCCATACTCTTTTAAAAACTGGTCTGATTCTAAATTACCTATTCCCTCTTGCGTTGTATTTTTCTGTTTTTTAACTTTGGGCTATAAACCCAAAAAACACACACTATGAAAACAAGGCGATACACCTATTTGCCGTGGGTTTTGATATTGGTCATACTGCTCGTTTCCCAGAATGGCTGCAGAAAAGACAAAGACGAAGTTAAACCCGAAAACCCGCCGGCAAACGAATTTCCTGAAACAACAAAACTTATTTCGGATCAGAAGTGGGATGAAAACATTATTTCCGTTGACAGTTCATCCTGGACGCTGACGTTTAATTCTTCCATCACCAAAGATTATGATCTGAAAGTTGGAGATGTGCTTTTCACCTCCAAAGGTCAGGGACTGCTCCGTAAAATAACGAACATAAAAAAAGAGGACGGCAACCTGGTTATTCAAACTGTCCAGGCCACTATTGTTGAAGCATGGCCCAATGGAAAGTTTTCTTTCCATAAAGATCTGACCCAGGATTTGAAAAAGGCAAAAGTTACTTATGCGGCAGAAGGCGTTACGTTTCACGGTATTGGAAACACCAGAGATGATTGTGACGGTTGTGAAGGATTTAAATGTACGTGGGAAAAAGAAATTGCCGATCATGTAACGATAGAAGGTGAGGTGGAGCTTTCCCCTACAATGTATTTATATGCCGTCTGGCACGGTTATACTCCCGACACTGTGATTTTGACTGTCACGACTACGGAAACACTGCAGATTACCTCCACTGTGAACATTATGTCGCTTACACTTAAAAAAGAAATCTTATTGGGAAAGATCACTTTGCCTTCTTATCCTATTCCAGGTACGCCAATTGCTGTCACTCCTGTCATCAGCATAAAACTCGGAGCTAATCTTGAAATTAAATCTGAAGTTACGGCAGGCGTTAAGCAAACGCTAAGTTACACTACCGGCTTTAAGTATATTAAAGGTGATATTAGTAAAGTTATTGAAATGGAAAAAAGTCTGGAGCCAATCCCGCCAACTCTTTCAAACACACTGGATGCCAAAGCTTATATAAAACCTGAATTGAATATGGTGATAGATTATGTGCTTTCACCTTATTTAAACCTCGAGATGTATGGTGAACTGGAAGCCGAACTCGGAGCCACTCCCTGGTGGACATTATATGCAGGACTAAAATGCAGAGGCGGGTTGAAAGCAGGAATATTTGGATTTGTTAATGTAACCATGCTTGAAGCAGGAGTGGATATATTTGACTACAAAATACCGCTGGCGAATGCCGACGAAGATATCAATTATCCTCCAAATGCCAGCTTTACCATTTCCCCGGAGAGCGGCGGTATCGGAACCGTCTTTCATTTTGATGCTTCGGGATGTACCGACAATGAAGACCCGCCCGAAGACCTGATGGTCCGGTGGGACTGGGAAGATGACGGAAACTGGGATACGGAATACACAACTGAAAAACAAACCACTCATTCCTATTCAACAGCAGGAGACTATACCGTACGGCTTGAAGTAAAAGATAGCGGGGGATCTACAGATGAAACTACAGAAACCATATCAATAGCGTCCAACCATGCACCTGTTGCAGTGATCAATGTTGAACCGGAAACAGGGGCCATAGGCACTGAATTTGAGTTTGACCCGTCAGGTTCACATGATGATGAAGACCCGCTGGAAGCACTGGATTTCAGATGGGATTGGGAAGATGACGGCACATGGGACACTGATTTTGAGCCCTATTACGTAAAGCAGACACATATCTACGACGGGCCGGGGGATTATACCGTCAGACTGCAGGCAAGAGACGGCCAATATGTTACCGGAGAAACCACGAAAACCCTTACGGTCTTAAATACACATGCGCCTGTTGCAGATTTCTTTATTACCCCGGGGTCGGGAACTACCGACACTACCTTTACACTAAATGCTTCGGGTTGTTATGATGAAGAAGATCCGGTTGATATGCTTGAAGTTCGCTGGAACTGGGACAATGACCCGGACTGGGACACCGACTGGTCAACCAATAAGATTGAGCAACACAAGTTCTCCAATCCCGGGACATATACCGTCCAGTTGGAGGTAAGGGACAGAGATGGTTATACAAATGTTGTATCAAAGAATTTCTCTGTTGATGAATCTTCAGGGATAGTCTGCCCGGGAATACCCACCATCACGTACGGTGGGAAGATTTATCATACTGTTTTGATCGGAGACCAGTGCTGGTTGAAAGAGAACCTTGATATCGGCGTTATGATTTTGGATACAACGCAAACGGATAACGGTGTCATTGAGAAATACTGTTATGATGACGATCCGGATTATTGTGATCTTTATGGCGGATTATATTTGTGGGATGAGATGATGCAATATACCGAAGAGGAAAGTACACAGGGTATTTGTCCTCCCGGATGGCACATCCCGAGTGATGAGGAATGGAAAGTGCTTGAGGGTACCGTTGACAGCCAGTATGGTGTAGGTGACCCGGAATGGGACCGGACTATGGAACGGGGTTATGATGCAGGTATAAACCTCAAGTCAAAATCGGGCTGGTATCAGAATGACAATGGTGCCGACACCAAAGGATTCAGTGCGCGTCCCGGTGGCCTGACTCAATTATATAATGGAAAGCCAAGTTACAGTTATGTTTTTGAGTGGGCACGCTGGTGGACATCTACCATGAGAGACAGCGAGGTTGCCTTTGCAAGAACAATAAGATATTATGCTGACGGCGTTTACAGAGACGCAACAACCAGATCAGCTTTCGGGCATTCCGTACGCTGTGTGAAAGATGATTGATAAAAATCAGATAAATTGAAAATGCTGTCTCAAAAGTCGATTAATACGGATTTAATGATATATAAAAAACTTTGTGGCACTTTGTGAATTCTCCGTGAACCTCTGTGTAACTGCTTTTTATAATTATATCACAGAGATGCACAAAGGAGACACAGAGAGACACGGAGGACATTTGAGATAGCTATTTTATTTTTTCCTCACAAGTCTGAAAACCAAAAGCACAATTGCGACTGCGATTAGTAATCCCAGCAAAACCTGCGTCCAGGCGCTCACAAGCAACAATTTATGAAGTATTCCCTTATGAGTTTTGTTGTCAATGGTTATCCCCGCGTATCTGGCCGTGTGCGACATGAGTGAAACAGCCAGGTCTTTGTCCGGGATACTCTGATGGCATGAAAGGCAAACCCCGCGGCGGTCGAGCTTTTCGCGGGTGGCTG
>JAADID010000050.1:0-1500 GCA_013151505.1 Chlorobiota bacterium
AGCCGTAACGCCGCACCTAGTAGGCCGGGGCGATGTCACCTTTGATGTTGACGGACGGTTTTTTAGCGTCCACAAAGAATTTCCGCTGACCGAAGAGGGTAAAGCCATAGTCGGGGGCTTTGGTGCTGCCACCTACCTTTATCTTATCTTCATGGATGACTTCCCGGTATGCCTCCGCGTACCCCTGCTCGTTGTCCATATCCCAGCCCAGGGCTTTGAAGAAGGGGTCAATAAAGTCAACACGAGTCTGGTGCTCGTTATAGTTGGAGTGCTTGTATTCGTCAACGTGCTCGGCAAAGCGTTCGATGAGTGTTGCAATTTTTTCTTTGGCTTGTTCCCTGGTTACCGGCATTTCCTGGTTTTTGTCACATGACAAAGTTATTCTTTTTTATCTTTTTCTTCGACGCGGCCTAAAATGTAATCACAATTCCACCTGCCGGGAGGGGCAGTCCCCTGACCTGGCAGGTGGCCTTGTACCTGCCAGGCCGGAAAGGATTGATCACTCAAAACCATCACCCAGCCACATTATATTTTACCTCCCTCACCTCCAGCTTAAGCCAGGTCCACGGCCCGCTGTCGAGCATCCAGCTTACTTCCAGCTTTACAGGGATTTTAATACCGTTGATTACCGAATGTTCTTTGACCGTGATGATCCATTCGAGCCGTTTGGAACCAGGTTTATTTTCTTTATACCGCATGGCGCTGAACCGGACAAAGTCGCCCTGCCGGTTGAAATAAAACGTGCCTGTTGCGGTGGTGCCTTTATAAGTCATGGTGGCCTTTGCGGACAGCGGATCAATCTCCTCCCATTGAATGTGCGGGCTCAAAGCCGCCGACGGGAACCATACTATTTCGGCCAGAAAACGCTGCATGGTGCTTTCGTCCATCTTTTCTCCTTTTTCGTTCACGACGTTCAAAACACCAAATGCCTTTATCTGCATTTCGCCTTTCCCGCCGGCAAACCTGTCCCTTCCGGTGATGGGGATAAACGGCGGGATATTCATTTTCACTCTCCACACGAAAGCGGGGTGGTTCACCGAAAAATATTGTTCGGCAACTGCACTGTACCACTGTTTTTGCCCTGGTTTCATTTTCATCTCCAGCTCTTGCCGAAGCCTGACGCTGTTTATCCGTTCTTTTCCAACTATTCCTGATGATTTCAGCCATCCGGAAACCGGGGAGGGCAAATTATCCAGTTGCTCTTCCTTGATGACAGGAGTTCCGGCATCGTGTTCCCGTTTCAGTATTTTGATAATTTCATTGTCCACTTTGTTGATATTTAACGGTGATGAATTGTTCTGACAGAAAACTTTTGGAAAAATCAGCAAATAAATAATATAGTAAAATGACCCACCCCTTCGCCCCTCCGCCCATACGGGCGACCGCAGGTCGGAGGGGAGTCAAGGAATTTGTTTGCTGATTTTTCTATTTCAAAACCTGATGATATGAACATAAAGTTTAAAATTCAGGAAAACGAAGAACTTTCACTAACCGCTCTTC
>JAADID010000050.1:1564-11005 GCA_013151505.1 Chlorobiota bacterium
GGAACGCTGTTTTTCAGGAAGTCAACATGGGATACCACATATTCCTGAAGGTTGTAATTCGCATCGTAGCTGTATTCGCGGAAGCTGTTTTCATCAGTAACCGTATCCGAAATAGCGGCATAAATATCCGGCCCGTCACACGAGAAATCGAAATCTTTTATTTCAAGGGTTTGAACAGTTGTGTTTTCCTTTGTCTTGAACCGGATGATCCGGTTTGTGATGTCATACACGATGCTCCATTGGGTGCTTCCCGGTTGTGCTACGCTATCGAGAATGTCGAAGGAGTAGTCAACAATATTTTTTTGCTGATGATAGTTTTCAATCAGCGTTGCTGCTTTCACGAAACGCCCGGATGAGTTCTCGGTCCAGGGGCTGAACTGCCTGTTCTCTTTCCGGTCAATACTCTTTTTGTATTCCAGGGAGTTGTCGTATGTGCAGTTGGCGAGCACCTGATAAGGAAAATCCTTTCCCGTGTGGATAACCATTTTTCCGCTCAGAAATTCGATTGAAGCAACTTTCCCGTTGGCGTCCGCCACCAGGAAATGCAGTTTGGCCACGTCATCAGCGGAAATCCTGATTAGTGTGTCGCTGGCGATCACTTCTTCGACGGTCGCTGCATTATCAAGCTGGTATTGTATCCACTGAAGGGCGGAAAGCTCGTACCGGCTGTCCGGTACGGGGTATTGCACATCCTGAAGCCACATCTGTTCGATGACCAGCCCGGCTTCGTTCATGCCTCCGTAAGGGAACTCTTTCCCGATCTGGTTAAAGGTGATGCTTCCGTATTTTGAAACCCATACCAGCGCTTTTTCAGGCGGTTTGACGAAAGCCGTTTTCCGCATATTTCTTTTGTTGATCTCGATATGGCCGGTACCTATGGGGAAATCAAAATTGCGCCCGAAAACAATGTTCCCGTTTTTGCCGGTAAACGAAAAGGTTGTGCAGGCGGAAACGATTGTTCCTGCAAATATTAAAACGGTTAGTATTAATATTCTCATGGTCTATTAGCTTTTGACAATCCCCAAAAATAAATCATAAATCCCGTTCGTGCAAAGGATTTGAATGCTTTTAACGCTTTTGGAATTAATTTTCCCGGATAAAACAAGAGTCAGTCATTTACCAGGGACAAAGCATCTTCGGGGCACTGGGTCACGCAGGCATTGCAGGCAAAACATTCCTGCCGGTTGGTGATCCTGATGCTCTTTTCCCCCACAACGTCAAACACGCCTTTGGGGCACACCATCAGGCAGATGCGGCAATCGGTGCATTTGCCGACATCCTGCCATATCTTTCCTTCGCCCTGCTTTTCAGCCGAAAAAATATGACCGAACGATTTCATGCCGAGCTTTTTCATCAGCCACTCCGCTTCGGACGGATAGCCCGCCACAATGCCTTTCAGGTCGAACCCCAGCATCAGATTGATCGCGCTTAATCCCAGCATGAGTTTCCACAAAGCAAGGGCCGGGATGTTCAGGGCAAAGGCACTGTAAAGGCCGATGGCGATAATTTCGATCGCGGAAAACAAAGCCGCTTTCAGCCAGCCGCTTTTTCCGGGTATCAGGGGGAACCCCGCATAAAGGATCAGTCCGTTCAGCCAGAAATAAAGAGTAACCGGCATCACTTTCGCCGGAGCCACAATGAGGGTGACAACAGCTAAGGCGAACCAGATGATGAAATTCATCGAAAGGAGCATTTCCAGCCGGAAAGGAAGCGAAAAGACGGCTTTGTTATTTTCAAAAACCGTCCGGTGATCTTTTAAAAAAGCGGGAATGTGTTTTGAATAAGCGGGCCCGAAATGCCCTGTCCGTCCGGTTTCGGTTTTCAGCAGCTTCAGGTCAATTCCCGATGCCGAAAACTGTGGCAGGATGATCTTGTCGTGATCCACCCTCTCGTTTAACCGGCTGGTCTTGATGGCCGTGATCACCGAGTGCGTATTCAAATCGCCGCCTTCCGATGCACACCACACATTGATGCCGTTGGACGGCGCCACCAGCAGGAATACATTTTCATCTTTCAGGGACTTTTCAACACGCCTGACGGTCAGGTGAAAATTTGAGGTGAGAATGACCGGAGCATTGCGGCCGGGTGTTCCGATTGCCCGGAGTCCCGGCTCAACAGGATTGGGAAACCACCGCCCGATAAAATCCCAGACAGACTGAACAACCGAGAAATCATCTTCAGGCTTTCCGACTTCGGGGAGATTATCCTGCTCATGAGCGGCATTTTTCGGGATTGAAGCAGTCAAAACAATGAAACTGTCAAAGAACGAACGTTCTTCATTAATAATTGAAAAACCGGCCTTTTCCATTTCTTCCGGTAAGTTTTTCAAAGGTTTGGTTCCTGTTTGCGCAATGAGGTAAGTGATGACGGCCAGCGGCAACCTAACCAGAAAATGGGCGATGCGTTTCAGGAAACTGCGGGGTTGGGTTTCTACGGCAAGGACAAGCTTCCCGCCGGGTTTTAACAGCTTTTTGATCTGCAACAAAACCAGCGCCCGTTCTTCCCGGTAAAGTTCGCTGAAAACCAGGGTGGAAACGATCAGGTCAAAGCTGCCTTCGTCAAAAAGTGCGTCCGCTTCCACGGCGCCCGCATTGTAAACCGAAATTTTATCCTGCAACCCGCTTTTGGAAATCCGTTTCCGGGCAACTTCCAGCATGCCTTCCGAAATATCAATCCCTTTTGCAATGGCGCCGGCCTTTGCCGCACTTTCAAGCAGCAAGCCCGTTCCGCACCCGATGTCCAGTATCTTCATCCCGGGCTTTACAAAATCCCGCACGATCTTTTTTCTTAATTTGGAAGCGTGCCCGCCCGACAGGAAATTGATTCCCGTATCGTACCTTTCGGGACGGCTTTCCAGGATTTTCATGAAAATATAAGAAAACATAATTGTTGTTTTGTGTACAGGTTAAGTAGTTGGTGCAGACACCAGCAACGGAGATAAAACCGCTTTGTCATTGACCCTCAAAGGTAAAAAATAAAAAGACAGGTGTTGTTTTGGCGATTTGATTTAACGTGAGTTCGGTATCAAAACGAGGTTGTTTTGATTTAAATTTCAACACAAAGTCGTGTACTTCTTATTAATGTAAATCAAACATTTGAATCAAACATTTGAGTTAATTAGTTGAAAAATCAACAAAAAAATTCAAAAATGATTACCTCTTATCCCCTCCGACCTTCGGTCGCCCGTATGGGCGGAGGGGTGTAGGGGTGGGTTATTAAAAAATCTAATCATTTTTGAATTTTTCTTTTGTCAAAGCATTTAAAATTAATAAGATACATCCCGAACTCACATTAATTTACTAACGGCTAAAGCCGGTATAGTTTGTATTTGTTTTTAAGTCCCCGGCTTAAAAGCCGGGGTAAAATATCCTGCTGTTATATTTTACACGGTGCTTTAGCGCCGTGATTCAAGAGAAAGTTAAATCGGCTTTAGCCGTTAATTCATGCTGTTTTAATTCAGTCCCACGCTGGTCGGTATTTGTAATTCCGACCCCTGATACTGAAAGCATTATCAGCATAACGAACAGGAAAGATTTTTTTACCATAAGCCGGCAAATGTTTGAAGCTTTTACGAATCAAAAATATTTGTTTGAACCGTATAAATCATATTCAACAACAATAACAGAGCGCTGAAAACCAAAACAATAATATTCAGCATTTTACATAACAGGCCGGTTTTTTCAGTTGCTGCTGGTTTAAAGTTTTCATGGTCAGATGCTTTGGTCTCCGGCTATTCCCGTAAACTTATTCGCTTTATCCCGGAATGTAAAAAATTCACACCGTTTATTTTTCATTCTGATCATCAGCGATATTGGTCTCGCTTTCAGGAAGCAAAGCCGGTTTCCCCAGGTACAGCAAAACCCCGATAATGATGACGATCGCAAAATTAATTTTCAGCCCCTGGTCCAACGGCTGCCCGAATAACAGGAATCCGTTGAGTAACCCGCTTAAAATAAACAGCAATAAGATAATCCAGCAAATGTTCCAGCTCTTTTTGGAATAGTCCCTTAGAAGATTAATTGCCGCATAAACAAACAAAATACCAATTATAAGTAAGCCGATGGCAACGATGATAATTTGTAAGTCGGATGCGGTTATTGTCATTTCAATGTCTAACCGGTCACCTTTCAATAACAGGGCTATTCCGCCGATTGCCCTGATAACCCCGGCTAATACCATAATGACAGCAGCAATTTTTAACCAATATTTTTTATTCATGATTGGTACATTTTATATGATGATTTGCTTTGTCTTATCTGCCGGTTACGCCCCTGCAACTTTGAGCAGTGACCGTTTTATGCTCTGGTTTTGAGTCCAAAACGTATGCTTTTCAAATTTACTGAATTATTTTCAAATAATGCGCTTCACCGGCCGGAAAATTCCTGACCCGGAAGCAGAAAAGATGCTATTCTTTCACGAATTTCAAAACAGCCCTGTTTTTATGATTCTGAAGTTGTACAAGATAAACGCCTTTATCGAGCATACTGATGTCGAGATTTGTTTTGTTTTGCAGTATTTTCTGCTGAAACAAGAATTGCCCCCGGATGTCGTACACACTGATCATACTTTTTTGCAGGATGGCTTTTTGATCCACCATGACAATGATGTAATCAGAAGCAGGATTTGGCATTAACCGGAACGAAAAAGGATCACCGGCATTCCCGGCGGTACTTACAACTATCTCATTTGCCTGGATCAGCCAAAACTCCGGATCAAATTCAACGGAGATCACCGTTTCGGGAAAAAATATTTTATACGTCTCAATATTTGTCTCCTGAAACAATCTGATGACGGTATCGCCTGCCACAGAATTGATTTTTAAATCAAAATGTGTTTTAAACAATGTTGTTTCCTGTGATGATGTTAACTGTTCCGATTCAATTGTCAGTGTGTCGTTACCCTGGTCCCAGTAAATATGAAAAACCGGATAACCCTGACCATAATACCATTGATCAAAAAAGTCAGTGAAATCAATACCTGTTGTGGTTTCGGCGATTTGTTTGAAATCTTCAGCACTGGCGACCGAATAGGCATAAGCGGACAAATAGTCCCTTAACACGGCAAAGAATAAGGAATCGTTATTGATTTCATAGCGTAATGTGTGCAATATTGAGGCGCCTTTTTTATATTGAAGCCGGTAGTCAAATAATTTATTTTCATCAGAGGCCAGGGAATCGGGGACATACACGCTGCCACCGGGAAGCGACACTACTTTGTTATGTGCATTCTGAATCCAGTAATCAGCTTTTGCCTGCGATTCGAGATGCTGTAAAGCGACATATTCCATATAAGAGGCAAATCCTTCATTTAGCCATAAATAATTCCATTCCGAACAGGTTACATAATCGCCAAACCATTGATGCGCCAGTTCATGGGCAACATACCAAAAATAATAACTGTAGTAGTGTGCCGAAGTGGTGTCCATTGCCTGATAACCGATGGTGCACATGGTCTGATGCTCCATGGCACCAAGCGGCGTTCCGATTACGCTGTATCCGTATTTTTCATCTTTAAAAGGATACATGCCAAAAAGTTCCGAAAAAAGATAGACCAGTTGTTTGGTTTTATCAATGGCTTTTAAATGGGCTGGATAGTAAATGGAATTTGCAAATAAGATATTTTGTAGCAAGAGCGTATCCTGGGTATTTGGAAGCTGCGCATAGGTTATGTATTTGTCCAGCGGCCCCACGACAAAAGAAATCAAATAGAAATCAATCGGGTATTTTGTTTCCCATTTATATTTTACTTTTCCGCCTGGCAAAATTTCGGTTGACGATAAAATGCCATTTGATCCGGTTATGTTTGATGAATCGGTTGTAATATAAAATGTGACTGAATCTGCTTTGTCGTTTAATATTTGCTTGCATGGCCACCATACTTTTGACCAGTCTGGTTCAGAATGTGTATAAGTATGAATTATCCCCATATAGGTTTTTTTCCCTATACCATTGTAGTTTGTCGAATAGTTTGCGGTTCCTTTTCCATGGTAAAAAATTTGAGCAGAGAATAACTGATCCTGGGAAAGTGGCGATGCCAGGGGAATAAATACCAAATGGTCATGGTGCTGAAAACCTGTCAGGACCCCGTCAATGAATACCGAATCAACAACCATATAAGTATAACCGGGCAAAAGCGTATCAATCAGGTCAACGACAAATGTATCCAGGGTGGCTGCCGCCACGCTTGCGTTGATTATTACATTCCCGCTGATTGCCGTTGATGAATTGCTAACGGCCAGATCCAGTATGTATTGATTTACATCGTATTTCTTTTCCAGATCGTGTTGAGAAAAACCTGGAGAATTCAATATGATTAGAAAAATCCCGAGCATTAGTGATGTTTTCATTTGTTTGATTTTGTGTGTAATATAGTCATTTTATTCTTCCGGTTTATCGGACATTTCAAAAATAATTTCGCCTCCGTTGATGATATCTCTGTAAGAAAGTAAAAATCCTTGTAAAACCTTGCCGTTTAAAATCACCCTGTTCACATACAAATTGTCCTTTCCCTGGTTTTTGGCTTTTATGTGAAATGTTTTGCCGTTTTCCAGATGGATGACGGCTTCCTTTACCAGCGGGCTTCCCAGGGCATAGTATCCCGAACCGGGCGTTACGGGATAAAATCCCAGGGCACTGAAAACATACCAGGCGCTCATTTGTCCTGCATCGTCGTTTCCACACAGGCCGTCAACCCCGGGGCCGTACATGGTTTCCATGATCATACGGACACGTTCCTGGGTTTTGTACGGTTTTCCTGCCCAGTTGTACAAATAGGGAATGTGCTGACCGGGCTCGTTGCCATGCACGTAATTCCCGATGATGCCGTCACGCGTAATGTCTTCGGTCTTTTCAAAATACTTGTCTGCCAGCTCCATCGTAAACAGGGAGTCAAGGTGCCGGCTGAAACGTTCCCTGCCGCCCATCATGCGTATCAGTTCATCGGGGTCTTGCGGGACATACAGGCCGTAGTTCCAGGCATTGCCCTCGATAAACCCCTGGCCGTGGGTGTCCAGCGGGTCGAAGTCTTTCCTGAAAGTGCCGTCGGACAGCTTCGGGCGCATGAAACCTGTTCCGGGGTCAAACACATTGTGGTAGTACTGCGAACGCTCCAGGAATTCTTTTTCCGTTTTCCTGTCACCGAGCCGGTTTGCCATCTGCGCAATGCACCAGTCGTCGTAAGCCAGTTCCAGCGTTTTTGAAACCGAAGAATGGCTTTTGTCATCGGGCACATAATGGTATTTTATGTAATCGCCGAGCCCGTCAAAATAGCGGACATCGGCCGTGGTTACCGCGGCATGCAAAGCTTCTTTTTTGTCGAAATTCCCGACATTGTTGACCATGGCATCGGCAATGACCGATACGGCATGATACCCGATCATGCACCAGTTTTCATTGGCATAATGGCTCCAGACCGGCAGCATGTGGTGGACACTTTGTTGCTGGTGTGCCAGCATGGATTTGATCATGTCGTTGTTTCGCCGGGGCTGAATGATGTTGAACAGCGGATGCAGGGCACGATAGGTGTCCCAGAGGGAGAAAATGGTATAGTTGGTGAATCCTTCCGAAGTATGGATGTTTTGATCCAGCCCGCGGTACTGCTCGTCAACATCTTCATAGATGATGGGGCTTAACATGGTGTGGTACAGGGCCGTGTAAAAGGTGGTTTTGTCGGCTTCAGTCATGGTTTTTACTTCGATCTTCGAGAGTTCCCTGTTCCATTTTGCCCGGGTTTCGGCTTTTGTTTTTTCAAAATCCCAGTGGGGGATTTCAGCTTCCAGGTTTTTCAAAGCGCCTTCGGTGCTCACGGAAGACAACGCCATTTTGATCTTTATCTTTTCTCCTTCACGGGTATCGAAATTGAAATAAGCACGGATGTTCTTCCCTGCCATTTCCGGGAAGTTTTCCGACTGGTCAAAACGCCTGTAAAAGCCGTCGTAAATGATGCTGTCATATTTTTTATGCCCGTAACTTTTGAACGGCTTTGAGAACCGCATGGCGAAAAATACCTTCCGTGTCCTTGCCCAGCCTTTTGTCTGCCGGTATCCGGTAACCAGCGAATCGTTTTCCACCCGGATAAACGTCCACACGTTTTTGTTTTTGTAATGATATACATTGTACACCATGTCGAGAATAATGTGCGCGTTTTCCGATTCCGGGAAAGTATATTGATGAAATCCCACACGCTCGCTAACCGTCAGTTCGGCAGTGATGCCGTAATCGTCGAGCAGCACTTTGTAATAACCCGGTGAGGCTTGTTCATTGTCATGCGAAAACACGGAATAAAAACCCTTGCCGCCGGTTTTGGTTTTCAACGGATCGAGCACCAGGTCTCCGGTTGTGGGCATAACGAGGAAATCACCGAGGTCGGAGTGCCCCGTGCCGCTGAAGTTGGTGTGGGCAAAGCCGATGATGATAGAATCCCTGTACTGGTAGCCGGCACAATATTCGTAAGTTTCCGGATTGTAGCTTCCGTCGTCACGGAACATGGGTACAAAATTGGTTTGCGGGCTGACCTGCACCATACCGAAAGGGGCTGTGGCGCCGGGATAGGTGTGTCCCATTTTGCTTGTGCCGACAAACGGGTTGACATATTGGGTGTAATCGTTATCGGAGGAGCCGGCAGTTTTTTGCTCCGGTTTTTTATGCTGACAGGAATTGAGAATCAGCAACGCCGTCAGGAAAAAGGAAAACTTCTTCATTTGGTGATCATTACGCCGTTGAAAATGGAATTAATGGATAGATCAAATGTAGGGATTTTTTGGGAGTGGATGACTTCGGGCAGGGACACCCGGAGCGGAGGGTAAAAGCGGGGTGGATTGGTCATGGTCAGATGAATATCCCCTTTTGAAAGAAACATGCCGTTCCGCCGGAACTCATTTACCCTTCTTATTTATTACCAGGGTCTTACGACGCCTGGCAAGAAGATGTCCTGCCTACGGCAGTTTCACTTCCTGTACAGGCGACTTTAGTCGCCTTATATCCGGACTTTTTCATTCTTTTCTTTGGCGGCGACTGAAGTCGCCGGTACAGAAAGAGATCTGTCTTTTATCTGAAGCATCCCATCGGGATGCAATGTTATAGCCGGGGTCGTTTAAAACGACCCTGGTTTTTTAACGTAGAGCAAATCAAGTTCCGGCGGAACGACATGTCTGCAAGAATATGCCTGTCTGCGGAGTTTTTGATCATGCCACCTCTTCGAGGTTGGTTTTGATTTTTTCCGTTTTTCTATAATCACGGCATCCCTTAGGGATTTCTCCTGGTGAGCGGGCGGGGGTTTCAGGACCTCCCCTGGTCAAATGCAAACAGCGGGCTGTTTGCATTTGATCTGTCCCCTCCTTTGACAAGGTGGGGAGTGAGCAGGTGTTTCATAAATTCGTTTTTTCGATGTTGAGATAAGTCAGCTTCCTCCAGAGCCACTCCAGCGGGCCGAAGCGGAATTTAT
>JAADID010000195.1:0-2264 GCA_013151505.1 Chlorobiota bacterium
ATATAAATTAAACTTTTTGAAAAAATTTTTGAATTTTTCTTGCTTTATTCATAGAATACACCAACTGCCTGAAAATGTGGGTAAAGTGTTGTTGGTAAAGACGCATATATTGTATCATACTGAATTTGATATAGAGTGGTTTTGAATTAATGGCTAAAACCGGGGCAAAATATCTCGATGTAGTGTTTTGCACGGCGCTTTAGCGCCGTGATTAAATGAGAAAATCAAATCGGCTTTAGCCGTTAAAATGCATTTTGTCGCAATAAAGCCGGGCTTTTTTAAAAGGTCTTTGGGTTGGCAGGAACACCATAAGTTCAGGAATCAAATAGCAAGCCATGAAACATTCATACTTCAAAATAACCGCATTTTTCATTACTTTGGTTTTATTATTCTCCTGTGGAGGTAACCGGACACACAAAATTGACAAATCGAAAATGAAAACTTACCTACTTTCCAATAGCAACGGCATGACGGTGAAGATCACCAACTATGGAGCAAAAGTCATGTCACTCAAAGTTCCCGGCCGGAACGGCACACCGGGTGATGTCGTACTTGGTTACGATACACCGGCGGAATACATCAACGGCAACCCCTATTTCGGCGCCATCATCGGCAGGTATGCCAACCGGATTGCGGGTGCTGAATTTTCGCTGGACGGCAAAGAATATGATTTGCCGAAAAACAATGGTAACAACTGCCTGCACGGCGGGCCCGGCGGTTTTAACAATGTGATCTGGGAGGTGACCGGATATCAAAACGATGACGAACATCATTACTTAAAGCTGAAATATGTAAGCAAAGACAGGGAGGAAGGGTTCCCCGGAACATTGACGGTTTATGTAACTTACAGCATCGGCGACACCAATGCATTGCGAATAGACTACAAGGCCACAACCGACAAAAAAACCGTTGTCAATCTTACGCATCACTCTTTTTTCAATTTAAAAGACGGCGGAAAAACGCCCATTTCGGATCATATTTTAAAGATCAATGCCGGGCACTATACGCCGGTTAATAAAGAGCTGATTCCAACCGGTGAAATGGCATCCGTTAAAGGAACACCCATGGACTTTACGCAACCCGTGGCCATCGGCAAGCGGATCAACGATGACTTTAAACAGCTCCGCTACGGCAGGGGATACGATCACAACTGGGTGCTGAACAAACAGGGTAAAGAGTTATCCCTTGCAGCGGAAGTGTATGAGCCGGCAACGGGAAGGATCATGCAGGTTTTTACAACGGAACCCGGATTGCAGTTTTATTCCGGTAACTTTCTTGACGGCAGCGACACGGGAAAAAACGGAGTGGTTTATCATTACAGGTCGGCCTTTTGCCTGGAAGCGCAGCATTTCCCCGACTCGCCCAATCATCCAGGATTCCCTTCCACTGTCCTGAAACCGGGGGAGGAATACCGGCAGACGACGATATACAGGTTCTCAAGTGATAACGGGAAGGATAAACATAAGTAAAAGTTTAAGAACGCTTGTCGGGATTTTAAATCCCGACATCTAAACTATCGAGTATCAGTTCATTGAAAGTGATAACTAATGGCTTCCGGATTTCAAATCCGGAAGAGCAGAATAATAGATAAAATACAAACCAGACCATGATAACTTCATTGAAATCCATTTTGTTTCCGGCAGCATTTGTGGTGATTGCCGGTTTGCTGATATTTTCCGGCTGTAATTCGACCAATAAAATAAAAGTCGGATTTCTGATTTCGCAGAATGAAAAAATGAACTGCGAGATGCTGGCGGCGTTTGATTTTCTTTCCGGTAAAAAAGATATCAAAGCGGAAAAGGTGTTGTTTAACCGCATAACTGAACAGGCTTCCATTTTGAAAGATTATGATATTCTGTGGTTTCACTATCCCGACAGCACCGGTTTCCCCGGAGAGGTTTCAGCCCGCAAAACAACGGAGGCATTGAAAAAATATGTGAAAAACGGCGGCCGGTTGTTGCTCACCCAGGATGCCGCACGTTACATTTCCAACCTCGGGCTGGAACGAAAACCGCCCGAGACCCGTAAAGTTGAAGTGAAAGATTACGGCTACGGGAAAAAGCTGGGATTTCATGCTTTTTTAAACCATCCTATCTTCAACGGTCTTTTTGGCGGCGCCGTCATCTTCAATCCCGAAAACGACACCGTCATCCGCCAGACCGGATATTTCGGCGAGCACGATACGCTGAATGCCAAGGTGGTGGGCATCGACTGGAGTTACATCACCTTCAGGGAAAACAGCAAACTTGTCCTGGAATACCGGA
>JAADID010000195.1:2335-11723 GCA_013151505.1 Chlorobiota bacterium
GAGTTCGACATTTTTACGAACAACCTGTTCGACTATTTGAAAACCCTTCCGGAAAAAGGGGTAAATTACTGGAAATACAACCAAGGATATGTGAAGCCGTTTAAAAGCGGTTTTCAAAAGATAATTCCCGGGAAGCCGGAGAAATGGGAAGATTTGGCTTCGATCATTTCCTTCCCGGAGGAACCGGCAACAAAAAACCCGTGGGACCTTGCAGGCCGGCGGATGCTGGTGATGGGCAAAGAAAATGCAGGCATTGAAGAAATCTGGGCACATCCTTTCATGGCCTTGCGCGATTTTGAAGCGGGTGTCCGGTTCGGGGAAACTGACACAGTTCACTGGCTTTCATCCCTGGCACCCGTGATCATGATCACACCTGATAAAATATTGAGAACTTACCGGATGAATGGCACCACCATCAAAGAAACGGTAACCGTCTCACCGGACAAGCCCGTGAGTGTGGTTCATTTTGATGTTTCGGGAGAAAATAAGCTGAAACTTTTCATCCGGTTCAAAAGCAACCTCCGGCTGATGTGGCCCTATTCTTCAAAAGTGCTGGGAAACCTGTTTTATGCATGGGACGACAACATCCGGTCGTTTGTGGTCAAAGATGAAAGCGGGAGGTTTGTAAGCATCGTTGGGACAAATACAATGACGGAAACTCATGTTATCGGACAATATGAGACACTGGACATTACGGGTACAGGAATGAACAAAAAACCCACGACTCTTTTACAGGTTGCTGCGCTGATGAATACGGAAATCAACAAAAACGGCTCGCTGGATGTGGTGATTTCCGCATCGGACGAGGGGATGGAGAAAACGCTGGATTATCATTTGAGCGTTTTGAAAAATCCTTTTGAGGTTTACCGGACTGCCAATGAATATTATGCCGGTTTACTGAATGATAAGCTGGTCATCAGCACACCCGACCCGGAGTTGAATGAGGGTTACCGGTGGGCAATGGTGGGAACAGATCGTTTCTTTGTCCATACACCGGGTTTCGGCAAATCGCTTGTGGCCGGCTATGCCACCACGGCCAAAGGCTGGGACGGCGGACAAAAGATCAGCGGCAGGCCCGGATATGCATGGTATTTCGGCCGCGACGGGCAGTGGAGCGGTATGACCGTCAACGATTACGGCGATTTTGAAAAGGTGAAGGACATTCTGAAGATGTACATCCGGTTTCAAAACCCGGAAGGAAAAATCTATCACGAACTGACCACCTCGGGTGCAATACATTACGATGCCGCCGATGCCACCCCGCTGTTTATCGTGCTGGCAGGCAAGTATCTGCGGGCTTCCGGTGATGAGCAATTCATAAAAGAGAACTGGAAGTCCATAAAACAGGCCATTGATTTTTGCTATTCCACCGACACCGACGGCGATCATCTGATCGAAAACCCCAATGTCGGGCACGGGTGGGTTGAAGGCGGCTTTTTGTTTGGAGGGAAAACAACCCTTTACCTTGCAGGTTGCTGGGCCGAAGCGCTCGATCAGGCCGCTTATATGACACAGGCGCTGGGATATGACAAACAGGCGGTAAAATACCGTAAGGAAAGTAAAACGGTTGTTGATATTATCAATGACAATTTCTGGGACGAAGAAAACAACTATCTGAACCACAGTGTAAAGCCCGACGGTAGTTACATCCGCGAAAAGACCATCATGCCGGCCGTGCCGCTTTATTTCGGACAAATCGCGCCGGATCATGCTTCCACGGTTTTGAACCAAATGGCAACCAACCAGTTTACCACCAACTGGGGTGTGCGCATGGTGGAAGAGCGCAACAAACATTTTAATCCGGGGGGATATCATACGGGAAGTGTCTGGCCCCTGTACACCGGCTGGACGGCGCTGGCGGAATACCGGAACGGAAGGCCTGTCCAGGGCTTCAGCCATACGATGAACAACATGCTGATTTACAAAGTATGGCAGAAGGGATTTATCGAGGAGGTGCTCAACGGGGAAAACTATCTGCCTTCGGGTGTGTGCAGTCATCAGTGCTGGTCGGAGACCATGGCGTTGCAGCCTTTGCTGGAGGGTATGCTTGGCTATGAGCCCGACGCACTCAATAACAAACTGACGCTCTCTCCGGCATTCCCGGCTGACTGGGATTGGTTTGAAGCCCGTAACATTCCGCTGGGAAACCGGAAAATTCATCTGACCATGAAACGCACACCCGGCAAGCTGATTTATCAGTTTGATTGCACGGAAAATAAACCCCTGAGTTTAAATTTTAACCCGGTATTGCCTGCACGTACAAAGGTCATAACTGTCCTGCTGGATGGAAAGGAACAGGATTTTACAATTGAACAGACAGGTGGTGCGGTAGTGTTGAGAAGCAATTTTTCACTGAAAAGAACAACGACGCTGGAAATCCTTTACGAAGGCGGGGTGGCCGTCTTGCCGATCGTGCAGCATCCGGCTCCCGGCGACAAAGCCCCCGGTGTACGCATCCTTTCTTCGGGATTAAAGGAAGGGAAATATTTTGTCGAACTGGAAGCGCCGGCAAATTCAACCGGACTGATTCGGTTCTACATCAACGAAAAGAATTTCAGAATAGAAGGGGGGAAAACAGTCTCAACAGACAAAAACATTGTTCAGGTTGAAGTTGATTTTGAAGGGGGAGGAAAAAAATATGCAAGGAAAATGACAAAGGTTGTTTTTGAATAAGCTCACTGCCTGTACCGGCGACTGAAGTTGCCGGTACGACGAATTGATACTGTTTTTCTTTTTCCTGATCCCCGGGCCTCATTATCCCGGGAAGAATATTTTGTGCCTGTAAGCTTAAAGCGGGACGCTTTAAGCAGGGTACGGGTTGTTGCCGTTTCCAACTTATATTATAGCACATAATACATCAGGTAAAAACTCATCCATTGGGAAATAATACCATTTTTCCACAAAACCACGAAGTGGTTAAATATGAATAACCCCGTACGGAGTGCGGGGAAATGAATATAGAGCAAAAGAACCCCGTGGGTACGGGGTTCAATAAATATTTGATGTTCTGTCTGTTATTGATATGATCCAATTTGAACCCCGTACTTACGGGGTTCTTGGTTCTTATACCCTTCTTTTAAAATCCCTGCACTTCGTACAGGGCTTTTCACGTTTATCCCGTTCCACAGGATACTTTTTTCCCCGATTGCTCAACCTGCCGTTCTTCCTGGTTTGTCATCCGGGAACTAAATCAGTTAATGTACTATTTTTGCCGGTATTAAAAAACTCGATAATACAAATTGCTAACCAATGCGAATCAAGGGTTGAATTTGTAAAATTGTTTATAATCAATAAGATAGATGTTTAGTTTTTCCAAAGTTCCGAACTTTGGAAAAGTTAACAGGCTAATTCAAGGCTTCAACTCTATCCTTGATTCGCATAACTAAACAATAAATATGGATATCTACAAAATATTTGCTAATTCCGCTTTGGACTGTAAGTCACATTATTTGGTGTCGAGAGAAAACAAGAGGTCAACCATGAAAGGAAAAACATTTATAGAAAAAATACTGGGCGCCGGGAAAGGCAGCATCGTTTTCAAAAAACCCGATATCATCCTCACCCACGACAATACAGCCAGCATCTACAACACTTTTAAAAAGATGAACGGCGAAAAGGTGAAATACCCCGGGCAATTAATGATTGTGCTTGATCACAACGCCCCACCTACAAGCGCCGCGCTGGCTAACCAGTACCAGAAAATCCGTGATATTGTCCATGAACAGGGGATCACCAACTTCCACGACGCGGGCAAGGGCATATGCCACCAGATCATGGCCGATTATGCCAAACCGGGAATGATCATCGTAGGCAGCGACAGCCACACCTGTACGGCAGGGGCATTCAATGCGCTGGCCGCAGGAATTGACCGCACCGAAGCGGCAGGTCTGTGGCGCCAGGGCGAAACATGGTTCCGCGTGCCCGAGTCGCTGAAGATCACCCTCACGGGCAAGCTGAACCCCGGTGTGTATGCCAAAGACATCTCGCTGTGGATCATCGGGATGATCGGTTCCAGCGGTGCCGATTATATGTCCATCGAGTACCACGGTGAAGGCGTAAAAACCCTGACCATTGACCAGCGGATGACCCTGGCTAACCTGGCCTCGGAAATGGGCGCCAAGAATGCGGTTTTCCCTTACGACGAGGTGCTGAAAGAATGGCTGGGAGAAGATTATGAAGGCGTCTGGGCCGACCCCGGCGCCGAATATGTCAAAGAGATTGAGATCAACCTTTCTGAAATCTTTCCGCTGGTGGCAGCACCCCATCAGGTGGACAATGTGAAAGCCGTGGCCGAAGTCAAAGGCACCAAACTGCAGGAAGCCATGATCGGCACCTGTACCAACGGTCGGTTTGAAGACCTGAAAATTGCTGCCGAAATATTAAAAGGCAAAAAGATACCGGAAGACTTCCAGTTGATCATCGTACCGGCGTCCAAAAAGATTTATTTGCAGGCCATGCGCGAAGGCATCATCGAAACGCTGATGGAAGCCGGTGCCAATGTGCTGTCGGCCTCCTGCGGTCCGTGCCTCGGAACAGGGCAGGGAATTCCCGCCGACGGTTACAATGTGATCTCCACTTCCAACCGGAATTTCAAAGGGCGGATGGGAAACAAAGAGGCATTTATCTATCTGGCTTCCCCGGCAACGGTGGCCTATTCTGCGCTGGCAGGGGAGATTGTGGACCCGAGAGGATTTGACAACAACGAGAAATTCCCCTATGCTGCACGCAAGACTACCACTGTGGTTATCCCTGAAGATGAAAACCGCCGCATCAACGGAGTTTGGAATTACAAGGATGTCAACGACCTGAACACCGACCAGATGTTTGCCGGCAATCTGACCTACAAAGTGTTAAGCTCCGACGCCGAAAGCATCATGCCTCACCTGTTTCAGGGATTTGATGTGAACTTTAATAAAAATGTTAAACCAGGCGACATCATCATTGCAGGTTCCAACTTCGGTTGCGGAAGCTCACGCGAACATCCTGCCGTCGGGTTGTCTTACGCAGGCGTGAAAGCGGTGATATGCAAGTCGGTCAACAGGATTTTTTACCGTTCCTCCGTCAATCAGGGCCTGCCCATCATTATTTTGCCCGAAGCGGTTGACGCATACCGGCCGGGTGACAAAGTAAATGTTAATTTTTCTGAAGGAACGGTATCAGTTGGAACAAAAACATTTACTTTTGCCGCGCTTCCCGAAAAGCTGATGAATATTTTTGAAGCCAGGGGGTTAGTGAATTTTATAAAAGAAAAGGTCTGAAGATCGAAAGAGTGGAACTGATATTATTTGCCGGATGAAGTCGAGGGTGGTTTATTTTCTGTTGCCGGTATTGTTTATCCTGGGGTATTTACTGATAGTTTTCAGCATGCCGAAGTATGCAGGCAGCTATTTTATTTTTGTGTTGCTCATCCTCGGTGACCTTTACCTGTGGTCGTCCATCAAAAAAGCCGTTTTCAACTACCGGAAGTGGCTCATGGTGCTCATATCGGCTTTGTACTGGCTGCCATTTCTATCCCTGATTTTCCTGGTTGTCGGCTCATTGATTGTTCCGATCATTAACTGGAACGATGTGTTCAGGACTTACCTTGTGGGCTTTATCCTTGTGTTTTATACCGCTAAACTGTTCCCGATCATTTTTCTGTTGCTGGCCGACATCATCCGGCTGATTGACCGGGTGTTTCATCTGATGGACAAAGAGAAAAGGGAAAAGGTCAGGGAAGGGCAAAGTGGCATCACCCGTATCAAATTTTTGCAATATCTCGGATACATCACCGGAGGACTGGTGCTGGGAACCATGTTCACAGGCATGTTCAAATGGGTCCATCAGTTTAATGTGGTAAGAGAAAAGATCAGGATACCTGATCTGCCTCAACCATTCAACAACCTGAAAGTTGTTCAGATTTCGGATATGCACCTCGGAAGCTGGACTTCGCTTAAGCCGCTTGAACAGGCCATCGAGATGATCAACGGCATGAATCCCGACATGATCCTGTTTACCGGCGACATCGTCAACTTTGCAACGAAGGAAGCTTTTCGTTTTGAAGAAACCCTGAAAAAGCTGGATGCCCCGATGGGTATTTATACCACGCTGGGGAACCACGATTACGGTGACTATGTAAAATGGCCTACCCCCGAAGCCAAGCAGAAAAACATGGATGACCTGTATGCTTTTTTCGACAGGATCGGCTGGAAAATGCTGAACAATGAGAATGTGATTTTTGAACGGAACGGCGAGAAATTTGCGCTGGTAGGTGTCGAAAACTGGGGAGCCAGTCCCCGTTTCCCGAAATATGGCGACATTAAAAAAGCCCTCCGGGGCACTGAGGATGTCCCGGCACGTATCCTGATGTCACACGATCCCACTCACTGGGATGATGTGATCGTTCCCGGCGGGTATCCCGTTGACCTGACCCTCTCGGGCCACACCCACGGTTTCCAGATCGGCATCGAAACACAGGAAGTAAAGTGGAGCCCGGCCAAATGGATGTACAAGCACTGGGCCGGACTTTATCACGATAACAACGGTCGCTACCTGTATGTCAACCGCGGGCTGGGCGTGATCGGCTACCCCGGACGTATCGGCATCCTGCCGGAAATTACGGTGCTGGAGCTGGTGGCGTGAGGAAGCACCCCTGATCTGTACTTCAAACAGCAAGCAAACAACCTTTGATTTTCAGTCAAAACAGCAAGCTTTTTCCCGTTTGATCTGTCTCCTCCTTTGGCAAGACGGGGAGTTTGCCGGGCTTCACAACTTTGATCCTGCACGAAAAAGAAAGGTTCCGTTTTCTCATTTTGGCGATTTTATTTATTTTTACAAGCGAGATAATGTTCTGATAAAAAAATTATGTTTACAAAAAAAGTTCTTTTTTCGTTTATTACAATTTTGATTCTGTCGTGCACGCAGGCACAGATTTTTACGGTGGCGTGGGAGACGGATCCTGTTTTTAAAGTTCCCGAATCGGTTTATTTTGACCAAACACGCGATCAAATCTATGTTTCCAATATCAACGGAAAGCCTTTGGATAAAGATGGTAACGGTTTTATCTCGTTGCTGACAAAAGAGGGTAAAATTAAAAAATTGAAGTGGGTAACCGGCATGGATGCTCCGAAAGGGATGGTCGTGGTTGATTCGCTTTTATACGTTACCGATATTGACCGTATCAGGGTTATTGATATTGCCAGGGCCGGCGTCATCAAAACAATTGTTGTTGACAGCGCCGAATTTCTGAACGATCTTACCAGCGACAATCATGGTAACATCTATATTTCCGACATGGCCAGGAATCAGATATTGAAATTGTCCGGTGGTTCGGTGGAAGTCTGGCTGACCGGTGAAAAAATAGTATCGCCCAACGGAATGGCGTTTCACAAGAACAGGTTATTTGTCGGAACCAAAAACGATGTGTTGGTTATTGATCCGGAAACAAAGTCAGTACGGGTCAAATTCGAGGATGTGGGCCCCATTGACGGGCTGGTTCCGGTAGGGGGGCAAAAATTTGTCATATCCGACTGGTCGGGAAGAGTGATGTTGGTCACCCCGTCGGAAAAGGTGGTTCTGGGCAACACAACCGACCAAAAGATCCAGGCGGCAGACCTGGGATTTATTCCCGATCAGAAGCTTATTCTGATCCCCACTTTTTTTGATAACCGGGTAATCGCCAGATCCATTCCTTAATCAATCTTTCATTGTTTTAAAAGCCATCTTTAAAAAATGCAGTGAGTCTTATTCATTTTCACTTTCCAAACATTTTTTTGTAATTTTACGGAAAAACACAAAATGGATCGTCGTTGCCTGGAATGCGGTGATAAACTGGTGGGGCGGATTGACCAGAAGTTTTGTTCCGACCAGTGCAGGAATACATACAATAACCGGCTGAACAAGGATGAAACAGCTCTGATGAAAAACATAAACAATCATCTGAGAAAAAACCGCAGAATCCTCAAAGAATTAAATCCGAACGGAAAAGCCAGGGTAAAAAAACAAACCTTACTCGCCAGGGGCTACAATTTTAAATACTTTACCAACGTTTACAAGACCAAAGAAGGCAAAATATATTATTTCTGTTACGAATACGGGTATCTGCCGCTCGACAATGACTTTTTTGCTCTTGTGATCAATAAGGAAATCTAACCTCTTTTATAATATTAATCATAATTAATCTTAAAAAAGTAAAGAGTAAAAAATCAGGAAAGATCTGTTCTTCCCGGCAGCTTTTTTAAGAATGCTTTTGCTTTTGAAATCCAATCTTGAACAAAAGTACTATCAGCCAGTTAGAATGAACCCCCGCGCCCTCCTTTTTGTTGCCCGTATCAGGTTCTTTTTACAAAAACCAACAAGAAAAATAAAGGCTGTTTCAAGTCAGAATACGATATCCACCCCGAGAAATGATTGGTTAAGTTTTGAAAAATTAATAAATTTGCCGGGAGATGAAGGATAGTCCGTAGAAATGGAGTAAACCTTAAATTTTCCGGATATTTTTATTTTTAAATATTATCGCAATTGGAATCATTAAAACAATTAATTAATACATGTGAAGAACTGGCGTTCGACCTGAATTACACCCGTGCCAAACAATGGAAATCGGAAAGGGACGGAAGAGTTCTGGTTGGTTTTATGCCGATTTACTTTCCCAGGGAAATCATTCATGCAATGAACGGACTGGCCGTTGGAATTTTAGGCGGAGGGGATAAAAAACAGATCATCCGCGGGGATGCTTTTTACCAGTCCTATATTTGTCACATGCCCCGTGGAATAATAGAACTTGCGCTGGATGGTCATTTTGACCAGTTTGACGGTTTTTTATTTCCTTCGATTTGTGATGTGATCAGGAACCTGTCGGGCATGTTCCGCATTCTGGGCAAAGGAAAATTTGTCAAGTACATGGACTTCCCTCAAAACTTTCAAAAACACATTGGCGGGGAATTTCTTAAATACGAACTTTCGGATATAACCGAAAAGATCTCCAAAATTAACAAAGTAAAGTTTTCTCCTGAAAAATTAAATGAGAGCATCCGGATATTCAACCGGAACAGAACATTGATCAATGCTGTTTACGGCATCAGAAAAGAAACGCCCTGGAAAATTACCGCGGCCGAGGTGTATTCGATCATACGGGCAGGTTATGTCATACCGGTGGAAGAGCATAACGAGATACTTGAAAAGGCAATCGAATTGCTGAATTCATCAGAGGGGGAACCCATGGATAAGATACGCGTGATGGTGATCGGTGCTTTTTGCGAGCAGCCCCCGTTAAGCCTGATCAAAACCATTGAGCAGGCTGGTTGTTACATTGTCGAGGATGATTTTTTGCTCGGATCGAAATGGATACAGGGTAATGTGGAAGCGGATACTTCGGACCCGATGGGTGCGGTTGTGGATGCTTACCTGA
>JAADID010000321.1 GCA_013151505.1 Chlorobiota bacterium
GTGCCTTTTCCATTCAATCAATCATTTATTTTAATTTGTTCATGTCGTCTTTCTGTAAATGCCATAAACCTGGCTATATCTCCCAAAATCAAATCATTACAACCCACATTCACCGGATAGCAACACTTTCATTGATGATGATTCAATCCATTCGGGCTTTGGCTTTTCGTTTGGTTTTGATGCAGGCAAATTACGAAAAATAATTAATATTTAAGGCGGCAGGATTATTTACTACAAACAGTTTATTAACCAGCAAAAAAGAAGTTTAAATTTATTTACCCGTATTTTCTGTTGTTTTTAAGGGGATCAGCCCGTTTTTTCCACCGTGCACAATCCGATATTCCGGATATCTTTCCAGAACGCGGGATAGGACTTTTCCACCACATCGGGGTCTTCAATGGTCAACTGTCCCAGTTCCAGCACCAGCGGCGCCAGGGCCATGGCCAGGCGGTGATCTTTATACGTTTCAAAAACTATTTTTCCCGTCCCGGGAAGCTCATTCCCGGGGGTCATCCGTACCGTTCCCCCCGTTGCCGTGACCTTCGCCCCCATTTTGGCCAGCTCCCGGCTCAGGCTCTCAATTCTGTCGGATTCTTTAAAACGAAGGTGGCCCACACCTTTGAAAGTCGCCGGTATTTTTTTTGCAGCACAGGTAACCATCACCGCAGGCACCAGGTCTGGCGAGCCGGACAGATCCAGAGAAAGTTCGCCTTCCGTATTTTCTTTTTTCCGGAGGATGATCCCGTTTCTTCTGTATTCCGTCTCAACCCCCAGCTTGTCAAAAATACCGGCACAGACGCGGTCGCCCTGGACACTTTCTTTTTTAAACCCCGGCAATGCAATTTCCGCCTCATCCGACAGGGCCACCATCTGGTACCAGTAAGAAGCAGAGCTCCAGTCCGGTTCCACATACATTTCACGGGGTTCGTAAAAACCATAAGGTACCGTGATCTCATGGGCGCTGCTCCGGCATTCTATACCAAATTCATTCATCAGCCGGCGGGTCATTTCCACGTAAGGGAACGAAACCTTTTTGCCGTGCAGGCTAATTTGCAGGCCGCCACTCATACACGGCCCGATCAGCATCAATGCCGAAATAAACTGGCTGCTCACCGAAGCATCAATATCCACTTCTCCTTTTTTCAGCTTACAGCCCCGGATATTGACCGGTGGGTAACCCTCTTTGGAGCAATACCTGATATCGGCGCCCAGTTCACGCAGGGCATCCACCAGGTGGCCGACAGGCCGCTCCGTCATCCGTTGCGATCCCGTCAGATGCCACAGGCCTTTCTGCGTAACAAGAACAGCCGTCAGAAAGCGGAAAAATGTCCCTGCATTGCGGGCATCAATGATCATGGGTATCTGCGACGAACCGCAAATCCGTATTTGTTTCAGGCTGCGTGCAAGCAGACGCGTATCGTCAGCAACGGAGAGATTTTTAAAATGAACATTCTTCCCTGCAAGAAAAGCCATGATCAGCAGGCGGTTGCTTATGCTCTTCGAGCCGCTTATCGCGCAGGTTCCGTAAAGCGATTTCTTTTTTAACTGTAGTCTGACGGTATGGGTCATAAGCGTGAACGGTCATGCATGTAAAATTCCAGGCTCTCAAGTACGACATCGGTACCGACTTCTTTATCGTGTACGGCTTTTCCCAGCCTTTTCAGCAGGCTGAAACGCAGTTTTCCTTCCCTCACCTTTTTATCCTGCCGCATCAGGTCAAACAGCATGGGAACATCTTCTTCCGTAACCGATAGACGCGAGAAGTTTTTATCAATCATTTCCACAATCTCCTCTTTGTGGGAACATTCCAGGTCGGTCAACTTTTCCGAGATGTAAGCTTCGCAAATCATGCCGGCGGCTATGGCCTGGCCGTGGGTGATGGGCCTGTTGTTTTTCAGGAAAAAGCTTTCGAAGGCATGTCCGACAGTGTGGCCGAAATTCAGGTTCTTCCTGACTCCTTTTTCTTCAAAATCATGCCGGACAATGTCAATTTTATCGCGTGCCGCACGCACGATGATCTTATCCCAGAAGTCAATTTCATGGTAATCTTTCCCGTAAAGCCACTGCCATAATTCGCGATCCATGATCAGCCCGTACTTCAGCACTTCGGCAAATCCCGACTGCCAGTGTTTTTCTTCGAGGGTTTTTAAAAACACGGGGTCAATGATCACAGCCACAGGGTCAACGAACAGCCCGACCTGGTTCTTGAATTTCCCGAAATCAATTCCCGTTTTCCCCCCGATGGAAGCATCCACCATCCCGAGGAGTGTGGTCGGCACGTTGGCGAAATCTATCCCTCTTTTATAAGTAGCGGCAACAAACCCTCCGATATCCGTTAAAACGCCTCCCCCCAGGTTGACCATCAGCGCGTCGCGGTCAACATTCAGGCGGGTCAGCTCATTCCAGATGAACAGGGCCTGGTCCAGGTTCTTTTTTTGCTCGCCGCTTTCAATGCAAATTACATCGGCTGACAGAAGCTCCGGCAGATGCTCTCTGAATACGGGCAGGCAATGTTCCCGCGTATTGTCATCAACCAGCAAAACATAGCGCGGGTATTTCTCCACGAGCCTGTAGGAAGAATCAAGCGCCTGTTCGCCGATCAGATAAGAAACGGGCTTGGCATCTAAAAAAAAGGGTGTCGTGTTCATGGCTTCAAAAATAACACTTCATTAAATCGGTCGGGGAAAATGGCATGATAAATTATCATTTTGCAAAAACGGCCTGGTATGCTATTTCTTCCTGCCTGATTTTTTATTTTTCTTTTTTGATTTCGATTTTGATTTTTTCTTTTCCTGTTTTTTGGCCTGATCCTGTTTTTCAGCTTTTTGTTTCTGTTGTTTTTTCTGGCTTTTGTCTTCTTTTACGGTTTTGCCGACCGGTGAAACGGTATTCACAATACCTGTTTGCAGAGTTTTCCACATGAAATTCCCGAAGCCTTTATACATCACGCGATTGAAATTCATGACGGCGACACGTGTTTTGCCTTTCTTGCCGGGATTGCCGGTGTGCGAAACCGCGTCGGCGGCCCATGACAAAAACTTGTTCTTTTTGATGCGGTCTTTTTTAACAACTTCTGCTGCCATGTCCTGGTACAGCATGGTCATCTCGCCCCGCGAGACCGAATCGTTGGCGCCCCCTTTGAAATTCAGGCTGTTCAACCGTCCTTTTTCAAACTTTAAACCGATGGCGGGAAATGACGCCTGGTTGAACACGCTCAGCTGTGCCGATCCAAGCGAACCGGAAAAGTAAAAAGTATCTTTTACCCTTTTGAGCGGGAAAACAAAATCAATTCTCAAAGGCACTTTTTTCATAAAATCGGCTTTCAGAACGGCTTTCATGGGCTTCCCCGTGCGAATACTGTCTTTTACGGATGTGACAAACCGGATGTCAAGATCGAGGTTTCCCATGCTTGCCGTCATCAGTTCCTTGACATCTTTCATTTTTTCCTGGTAAACCAGGTTCCCGCCTTTCAGGCTGATCGTTTTTATGTAAACCGGAAAATCGAGGTGCTTCAACTGCTGGTTCGGAAGTTTGGGCCGCAGCGTTGTGTTAAAAGGATAGCGCTTGTCTTTTAAAATAGATACATCCAGCCCGCTGATGCCGATGCTGTCAATGATCAGCTCGTTTTTAACCAGCGTTTGAAAGAGATCAAAAGATTTGATATAAATTTTATCAATATCCAGGTCAAATATCTCCTTGGTATAACCAAATGCTTTGGCCATTTTATACTTGTCTTTATAAGTCGGATGCAGAGCGAGTCCGTCAATTTGAAGAAAGTTATCCGCATTATTATAATACAGGTTTTCTACATCCAGAAAGTACCACCCCCCCGGAAGCAACAGCGATTTTACCGAAAGCCCGGCTTTGAATTTCGAAAATTTCATCCGGAATACATTCGGATTATCGGGATGTGTGACAAAATCAACCGAATGCAGGTTCAGGTTCAGGTTACCTGTTGAAAACAGTTTTTTATCTTTCTCAAGATCAAATATCTGGAGCTTGCATTTGATCAAATCTATTTCGTGCAGGTTGATCTTGTTTAAACCGGCGATGTAAATGGAATCGGGATTGAATTTATCATTGCTTTTATCCTCAAGATTTTCAAGGGCTTTTGAAGGCTTTGGCCCTTTGTAAATCCGAATGTCTGCATCTTTAAACAAAATTTTTCTCGCATAAATCTCACCTTTAACAATGGCTTTGTATATATCAACACCCGCAATCCTGAAAAGGCCGATCTCGCTGTGTTGTATAAACTTCAGGTTGACTTTTCCCTGTTTTACGTCATTGATCAGGCTGCTGTCGGGAATAATTTTCAATCCCCTGATATTCAGGTTACCCGTCAGTATATTCACTCCCACCCTTTTGATGCTTATGTGATAATCGGTGGTGTTTTTATTGAGCGCTTCATCAATTTTACCCCTGATGACAGTGGCCAGGAAAATGTTGATGGAAATAACGGCAACAGCCAGAACACCTACGATAATTCCGGTAATGATCAGCAGTCTTTTTTGTTTTTTAGATAATTTCATTGTTGGCAGGTTTAATGATTGAGAAGCTAAAACTAATAACTTTTTCTAACTTATTCAATGGTAGGAATAAATAATGGCTTAATTTTATTTTGATCGCTGGGATAAATTTTACTTTTGAGGGAAAAAAGTAAAAATGGAAGATTCATCGTATAAAAAACTGATCGAATTAAAAGAACCGAAAAAATCAATGAATTTTCGTGTCTGAAACACATAAGGTAATAAGGTTAAATTTTGGTTGGTTGGGGGAGCTACTAAGGTTTTCTTTTTTAGATACGGTTTTTTATCCCTGACAAATGACATTCCGTGTCCTCGGAATCAATTAAAGAAAACCTTATTTAAGACCCTGCCTGACGACTGGCAGGCTTATTACATTAGTAGCTAAAGATGTAAAAAATAAACTCAATCTTATTACCTTATTTTTTTCAGATTCTTCTGGTAATATTTGATAAACTGTTCATATTCTTCTGAAAAATTTACTTTTTTATGATGTTCCGGCTGGTTTAATATGTATTTGCAGATCATATCCGGCTTTTTCTCCAGTTGCCCAACCGCAGATACATGAATGACAGGACGGCGAGAAACGAACCGTATAACCATTCGGCTGTCCATGTCCCGGTTACACCGGCATTGAACCGGAAAACCATTTGATAAACATAAACCAGGTAAATTGTAAGCACGCCTATTTCGATCATCAGTGAAATATTGGTCTTACCGGTTCCCGAAACGCCATTGAAAAGAATGAAACCCACAGACAAGAATAAGGCCCCGATACTTACAACATACAGTACCGGAATTCCCATGACAACCAGGTCGGGGTCATTTGTATAAATTTCCATAACGAATTTTGGAAAAACGACACCGATCAAAACGATGGCCAGCACGCCAAAGAAGCACAACACGGCAATTTTTCCGATGAGCGACATCACTTCCCCGTCCCTGTTTTTTCCACGGAGATAGCTTACCAGCGAGTTGGTGGCCGTGGCAAATCCCCAGATCGGCATCATCAGAACAACAAATACACTGCGGATAATATTGGAAACGGCAAGGGCCATTTCGCCCAGCTTTTCGATGAAAAGAAAAAAGACAAACCATACCGAAAGCGATATGAACGACTGCATCATCACCGGAACGGCCACACGCAATATCCTGCCCAGCCGTCCGAAAGAGAACGTGACAAAACGGAAAAGGTCATAATCTTTAAAACGGACGGTAACCACAGTATAAACAATGAAAAAAGCAAGCGCAAAAGCCTCGGCAATTACGGAAGCCAGCGCAGCACCTTCAATGCCCATTTCAGGAGCGCCCCATTTACCAAAGATAAACATGTAGTCGAGCACGATATTCACCGCTGCCATGACGAAAGTTGTGTAAGTGATCACCTTGGTTTTGGCCAGCCCGACATAGAACGACCTGAAAGTCATGTTCATGAATGCAAAGAAAACACCGAATGAACGGATGTTCAGGTAAAGGATGGTCTCGTCGAGTACAGCTTGTGACTTCACCGCATGTTTCAGCAGGGCATCCGAACCGTATTGCAGCAGCGTGAAAGTAACCACGGCAAGGATGAAAAGGAAAATGGCCGTATGGTCAACCACAGGCCCGATCTTTCTGTAAGCTTTTTCTCCGTAACGGCGTGCAATGATGATCTGGGCGCCCGTTCCAAAACCCAGGCCGAGCATCATTACGGCAAGGTAAAAAATGCCGCCCAGCGCCCCGGCGCCCAATGCGATCTTACCTACCCGCCCCAGGAATGCCGTATCGGTAAAATTGATCAGGTTCTGGGCAATACTTCCCAATATGATGGGATACGCCACATTCCATATCCTGCGGTATGTGATGTCGGTTTTGGCCATGAAAGGCAAAGATAGTTTTTGGTTTTATAAA
>JAADID010000004.1 GCA_013151505.1 Chlorobiota bacterium
AATTCTATTGTTCAATCACTCTTTCCGACCTGCCAGGTGCAAGCCCACCTTGCAGGTCAGGTACTCCACCTCCCGGCGGGTAGCCTTGTTCCCGGGTGGAAACAGCGCGATTAAATGTTCAAGACTGAAGTCATGGGCATTGTGGTACGGTTGTCCGTCCGGTACAGGGGGTACTTGCCGACCGCGTGTCGCCGAAGCTTTAGCGCCCTGTTTCGCCGTTGCTTCGCAGAGGCAGAGGTGGCGCAAGGCAAAACATAAACCCGCAGACACAGAATTTATTCTTTGCCAAACGCGTAACTGCAACTTCTTTCACACTTTAAAGGTATCTTTCCATAAATCATTTATTTTTGCCGCTTTAAAACCAAAAGCCACAGCATGGAAAGAGTCGTCATAACCGGAATGGGTATCTATTCCACAATTGGAAAAAACCTTGAAGAGGTCAGAGATTCGCTTTATTTTGGAAGATCGGGGATTGTATCTGATACCAAAAGGAAAGCCCTGGGATTCCGTTCGGCGTTAACCGGCGCTATTGAACGTCCCAATCTGAAAGGTGTGTTACCGCGAAGAATGCGTGTCGGACTTCCCGAACAAGGTGAATATGCTTACATGGCCACTGTTGATGCGCTTCGCAGCGCCGGCATTGATGAGGACTTTCTGAACAATAACGAAGTGGGCATTCTTTACGGAAACGACAGTTCGGCCACCGCGGTTGTAGAATCCGCTGACATAATGCGTGTAAAAAAGGATACCATGATGATCGGTTCGGGCTCCATTTTTCAGTCCATGAATTCCACGATCTCGATGAACCTGTCTGTTATTCTCAAGCTAAAAGGCATCAACCTGACCATCAGTGGCGCCTGCGCCAGCGGCTCGCATGCCATCGGACTGGGTTACCTGATGATCAGGCAGGGTTTGCAGAAAACCATAATCTGTGGCGGAGCTCAGGAAATCAATGCTGTATCCACTGCCAGCTTTGACGCATTGGCTGCCTTTTCGGTGCGCAATGAAGAGCCGTTAAAAGCCAGTCGCCCTTTTGACCGCGACCGCGACGGGCTGGTACCGAGTGGCGGCGCTGCCACCCTTATACTCGAAAGTTATGAATCAGCAAAAAAAAGGGGCGCCCCGATACTGGCCGAAGTGGTGGGTTATGGCTTTTCGTCCAATGGTGAGCACATTTCCGTCCCCAGCGTGGAAGGGCCTGTCAGGTCGTTGAAAATGGCTTTGAAAGATTCGGGTTTAAAACCTTCCGACATCCAATACCTGAACGCACATGCGACCTCCACACCCGTAGGGGATTCAAACGAGGCCAAAGCCATTCATGAAGTTTTCGGAACGAAAACCATCCCTGTCAGTTCGACCAAATCAATGACCGGACATGAAATGTGGATGGGTGGTGCCAGCGAAATTATTTATTCATTGCTCATGTCGGAAAATGATTTCATCGCACCGAATATTAATTTTGAGAATCCCGATGAACATTCGGCAAAGCTGAACATCATTTCCAAAACAAAAGAACAGAAATTCAATACCTTTCTCTCCAATTCATTTGGTTTTGGAGGAACCAATTCATCGCTGATCGTGAGGAAGCTTTAAAATGTTGAGATGTTTTTCAGCATTGCAGGATTGGGGTTACGAGGTACGGATTTGAAGATTGAAAACCGAAAATCAAACATCGGACATAAAATTGAAACCTATGTATAAAAGTCCGGTATAAAAAGGCAAAAACAGGAAGTTTTTTTTATTAAATAAATATTATTTTTGCATCTACTGAACATTATGTTTTATGAGCAGAAACGATGTGGTTGATAAGGTCAATGACTTTTTAATTGACGAGTTTGAACTGGAGCAGGAACAGTTGGTACCGGATGCCCTGATGAAAGATGACCTGGATATCGAAAGTCTGGATTTTGTTGATATTGCTGTAATTATCGAAAAAAACTTCGGTATTAAAGTCACCAGTGAGCAGATGGTTAAGATCAAAAAACTTGAAGACCTTTACAGCTTTATTCTTGAACGATTAAATAACTGATGTCTTCCTGGAAAGGAAAAACGAGGGGCGGCCTGGCGGGTTATCGTTTTTTTATTTTTCTCCTGAAATATCCCGGACTTAAATTTTCATACTTTTTCCTACGGCTTGTGGTTTTGTATTTTGTTTTATTTGCCCCCAAAGCGCGCAATCCCATTTACTGGTATTTCCGCAACATTCATTATTTCGGGCCGCTGAAATCCGTCAGGTATCTTTTTAAAAATTTTTATGCCCTGGGGAAGGTGCTGCTCGATAAGGTAGCTCTGCTGTCAGGCTTCAGCGCCCGGTTCACTTTTGATTTTGAAGGGGAAAAATACCTGCATCAGATGGCATCCGAAGAAGGCGGCTTTTTGATCGGCGCCCACATCGGGAACTGGGAAATTGCCGGGCAATTGCTCGAAAGGATTGATACGAAAGTACATATTCTGATGGTGGAAGCCGAGCATGAACGCATCAAAGCGCTGCTTGACAACGTGATGGTGAAGAAAAAAATAGACATCATCGCCATGAAAGATGACCTTTCGCATCTGATAGAAATAAAAAAAGCCCTCGATAACAACGAGATCGTTGCATTGCATGGCGATCGTTTTGTGGAAGGAGCAAAAACCATTACAGGGAAACTGATGGGCAGGGAAGCCCTTTTCCCTTTCGGGCCGTTTTTTTTGGCATTGAAATACAACCGCCCGGTCACTTTTGTGTCGGCTGTAAAGGAAACCGATACACATTATCATTTTTATGCCACCAGACCACGGAAATATTCCTGGCCGAAAGACCCTGCCGGAAGGAAAAAACAGCAGGAAAAAATTTTGGCGGATTATACCTCCGAGATGGAAAGAATACTGAAAAAGTATCCCGAGCAATGGTTCAATTATTATTACTTTTGGGACATCCCGAATAACTGAAAGAGAAAAATGAGTTTTACTTACGGATCAGATGATAAACCGGGGGAGCAGGCAAGGTTTGAAGCCCAGAAAATTGCTTTCGCCCCCTTTATGTTTCAGGCAGCCAAAGCGCTGCGTGACCTGGGAATACTTGAATATTTGATGAAAAACCGTAGAAGAGGCGCTCTGTTGGAAGAGATTGCTGACCGGCTTAACCTGTCGGAATACGGGGTAAAAGTGTTGCTGGAAGCCGGTTTGAGTCTTAAGATGGTAAAAGTTGAAAATGACAGATGGAGCCTGACCAAAACCGGGTATTTCATCCTGAATGATAAACTGACCAGGGTCAATATGGATTTCACCAATGATGTCAATTATAAGGGGTTGTTCCACCTTCAGGATTCCATCAGGAACGGTAAGCCGGAAGGACTGAAAGAATTCGGCAACTGGAATACTATCTACGAAGGACTATCGGAACTGCCTGAGCAGGTGAGGAAAAGCTGGTTTGCTTTTGACCATTATTATTCCGATGATTCATTTCCGGAAGTTATGAAACATGTTTTCAAAGATAAACCGGAAAAGATCCTTGACGTGGGAGGCAACACGGGAAAATTCTCGGTCTTCTGCGCAAAATATGATAAAAATGTCCGGCTGACCATTGTGGATCTGCCCGGGCAGGTGGAGGACGCCAAACAGAATATTGACAAAGTGGGTCTGAGCGACAGGGTGGATACTATTGCCGTCAACCTGCTTGACCGCTCGGTAGCATTGCCTGGGGGGTACGATGTGATCTGGATGAGCCAGTTCCTTGACTGCTTTTCACAGGAGGAAATATTGAGCCTGCTCCAACGGTCGCATGACGCCCTTGATGAACACGGAGCGCTTTTTATCCTGGAAACCTATTGGGACAAACAGCAGTTTGAGGCATCAACCTACAGTCTTCATGCCACCTCGCTTTATTTTACGGCCGGCTATGGCCAACGGCAACAGTCAGATGTATCATTCGCGCGACATGATAAAGCTCATCGAAAAATCAGGATTGTATCTTGATGAAGTGATCGAAAAAGTCGGGGTAAGCCATACGCTATTCAAATGTAAACGGAAACTGTAAATGAGAAAACGGATGAATACGGGTCCCGTGTATTATTCCGGATATACGGGGATAAGCATATTGTTTATCATTTTTCTGTTTGCCATTATGATCGGCTATCAGCAATTGGACTGGCCCGGGTGGGTGGTATTTATCCCTGTGTTCATCTATTTGATCCTGCTAATCCTGGGGTCGGTGTTTATCTGTTTCAACTTTTATTTTTATTCGCGCTGCAAAGGAAAAACAAAAGAGAAGGAAATCGCCATCACATTCGACGACGGCCCGCATCCTGAAATTACTCCCCGGCTGCTCAATGTCCTTGAACAACAAGGTTTACCGGCAACATTTTTTTATACCGGTCAAAATGTAAACAAGTATAAAACGATCTTAAAGAAAGCCTTTGAAAAAGGCCACATTGTTGCAAATCACAGTTATTCGCATTCCCGTTGGTTCGATTTTTATAATTCCAGAAAAGTGATCTTGGAAATGGAGAACACAAACAAAGAAATTGAGCAAGCGATCAGAAAAAAGCCTTTGCTTTTCAGGCCTCCTTACGGTGTGGCTAACCCTGCACTGGGCAAGGCGATACATCACACCGGCATGATGTCAGTCGGGTGGAGTTTGCGTTCGTTCGATACCGTGAATTCACCGGAAAAAGTACTGAAGAAACTGAAAAAGAAAACCAACCCCGGCGACATTGTATTGTTTCACGACACGTTGGAAAATACTCCGGGAATTATCGAAAAATATGCCCGCTGGCTGAAAGAAAACGGCTTTGAGGTTGTGCCTCTGAATAAAATGCTTAAAATCGAAGTTTATGAAGAAATTTAAAATGATAATACTCTTCTTTTTTATGGCCTTGCCCGTTTGGACAACGGCTCAAATCCCGGAAGGATTCAAAACGGTTGATGACGAAACAGCCGTCAAGAAAGGTGTGCTGAAGGCCTCCGCCGAAATGAACAGCTTGTCCAGTGAGTTTATCCAGGAAAAACACCTGACCATGATGGACGAGGTGCTGGTCAGCAAAGGGCTGTTTTTGTTTAAAAAAGAAAACAACATCCGGTGGGAATACACCTCTCCGATACATTATGCCATCATCATCCGCGGCGACCGTTTTGTAATCAACAACGACGGGAAGATCAGCGAGTTCGATAGCGGTTCCAACAGTTTGTTCAAAGAGATCAACAACATGATCCTGATGGCCATCAGCGGGAACTTTGTGGACAATCCTGATTTTGAAGCTTCGTTTTATGAAAACAATACTTTCTATCTTGTATCCTTAAAGCCGAAAAACGAACGATTGAAAAACATCCTGCAAACCATTGATATTTATTTCGATAAAAAGGACTTTGGTGTACGTAAAGTGAAGTTTATTGAGCCGGGTGACGATTTTACACTGATCGTTTTTACAGGCAGGAAAGTAAATGTTAACATTTCTGATAATCAATTCATGGTTGGCAATGAGTAAACCCAAATGGATATATCTGTTTGTTTTGCTTGCAGGCGTCATGATCCTGCCCGGATGTTCAGCTTCAAAAAAAACAGCAGTCAATGAAAGTAAGGTCAAGGTTGCCCTTCCTCGGTTTTTTGCCCCGAATTTTAAAAAGGCATTATACAAAGCCGATATGAAAATATACGGGAGGGAGCTGTCAGGGCTGATGCTGTTTAAAAAAAGCAACGGCGTTGTCCGGGTGGCTTTCATTTCGGAGATCGGTCTGAAATATTTTAACCTTGAAATACCTGCCGGTGACACGGCCGCAATCAAATTTTATTACCTGATTGACATGATAAACCGGAAACCGGTGATAAAAATGCTGGAAACTTCATTCAGGATACTTTTTCTGCATTATCCCGACAGCGAGAAAAACTACAGCTTTGAGTGCCATGACGGCTGGATGGTCAGTGTATTAAAAAATGGGGGAGAGAAAGTCAATTACAGTTATCAGCAAAATTCGGGCTGGGTTGACAGCGCCCGGCAATACGGATGGTTTAAACCCAAAATCAGGGTTGAGGCAAGCGACTATGGTGTGCAATATCCTTCCAAAATACAAGTGCGACTGAAGAAGAAAATGGAGATTAACCTGGTTCTTATCAATGATTAATATACCACCATCACCGTTCCCCGTTTCATTACAGGCGATTTGTCAGGATTGCGGTAGGAAAGTTTGTACACATACACCCCTTGCGAAACGGGATTTCCTTTGTATTGTCCGTTCCAGCCCTCCTGGGGATTATGGGTTTCAAAGATAAGTTGCCCCCAGCGGTTATAGATCTGAAGCAGATATTCGGTACCGCTGAAGAAACGAAATACCGGTTTGAACTCCGGGGTTATTCCGTTGGGTTTAAAAGCATTGGGAAGAAACATCTCCGATTCGGGCGCCGCCCCGATACGGTTTGACCGGGCTTTTTCGCGATAGCCGTATTCTCCGCCTTCATCTTCCACTGCCTGTACCCAGTAAACGGGCTGTGTTTCCGAGTCGGGGAGGGATGAAATGTCATCCGTATATTCCAGCGTCTGTGCATCCACCGAATCAATGGGTCCGGTGGGGTCAACACCACCGGTCATCCTGAAAATGTAATACTGCTTAACGCCACCACCCCAGCCCCCGAAGGCATTCCATTTCAAATAATTGTGGTCGGCATCTACGTTTCCTCCTGTCAGATAGATGGTTTTCAACAGATTCGATTCCAGTGCTTCGCGCCCGCAACTGTCCAGCACTTTCAGGTCGTATTCATAAAATCCCAAGGATGCATTCGCTGAGGTATCGGTAAAAGTCAAGGGTAGCGTCGCAGGCTTTGTGCAGGTTACACTTCCGATGACGGAAGGATTGCCTCCGTTGGGGTCGCTTCTGAAAATCTGCACGTTACAGTTACCGGGCAAAGTATCCACTTCAAAAGAGAGTTCGATGTCATTGTCTGGCAACACGTCGGCATTGGCAAAATAAACATAGTCCGGTTTACGGTATCCCGAAGCGGTGACCGATTTTCGGCACGATGAAGAAGTACCGGATTCAAAAAAAGCCTGGATGTAATAATCATATTCGGAACTTTGATGAATAAATATCGTGTCTCCGGGTTCTGTTTGTCCCACCAATTCGAATGGTCCGCCGTCGCGCGAGCTAAAGATTTTATAACCCTCCAGATCGGGCAGGGCGTTAATGTATTGAGACCATGTGAGCGTATTTGTTTCTTCACAGACGTTGTATAAAATATTGTTCAGCAGGATGGTTTTTCTCGGTTGCAGGAATGTTCCAGGGCTTTTGTTTTCGCAACTATCCATGGAAGCAATGGCATACGAGACCGTTTCCATACAGGGTGTGGCCACGGTATCAACATAAAAAGTGGAATCACGACCCGCAATACGGTCAATTTCTATCCATGTGCTGTTTTCTTCCCGGTAGATGATATATCCTGCAACATCATTGCTGGTTGAGGGCTCCCATCCCAGAACAGCATTCTCGTTCAAATTGATGCTTACCGAATCGAAAACCGGTTTTACAGGATATTCCGTATCCTTGAAAGTAGCTCCCTGAACATTTGAAACCGACCGGCAGCCATTATCGTTTTTCAATCCGATACGGTAACTGATGGAGTCGTGGCAGACAATTTCGGGTTTGCTGTAAAACAGGCTGTCATTGGGGACTGAATCTGTAAGTTGCCAGTTCCCCGGGGGTATTTCCCTGTAAATCAGGAACCACCCTGATGATCCTTCCGGCAACGGATCGTGGAGGGTATTCCAGTACAGATCGGCACGATTGTAATCGGGGGCATTGTTATCGAGTTGCAGAAAAATGGTTTGCAGGGTATCCGACAGCGGACTTCCCTGGTCAAAATCGGTTTGGATATAATAATATCGCCTGGCCAGATTGGCTTCCGAAGCGGCATGAAAATACTGGTTCGTTTCGGGAGTTATAATGGTTTCAATCAGGTTGAAAGTGTTCCCGTTTTTTGAATAGTATATTTTATAGTTAACAAATCCGGTGAGATCTTCAGGTGGCGTCCAGCTAACCGTCACCGCCCCGTTTATATCTGTTTCGAGGCATTTCAGAATGGCGGGTTGTTGCGCAAGCAAACTGCTGCCTGAAAACAGGAAAACCAGGAGGTATATTGGTATGAATTTTATTGTAAACATGTAACTTGAAACTTGTAACCCTCACTACTCACCCCTCAAAACCGGAATATCGTCCCGCTTAATCAGGGCAAAGCCCTCAAACCTGTCAGGACACCAGCACACAAGCCTTCGAAGACCTGACAGGTCAGCCCCCCTCCATTTTTCCCACAACGAGGCGGAACATATCATCCGGGTCAAGATATTTCCTGGCGGTTTCCAACAGGTCATCCGGGGTAACAGTTAGTATTTCTTTCAGGCTGGTTCTGTAAAACTCAAAATCCAGGCCAAAATCTTTTGCCGACCTGAAGCGGTCAGCCAGGGCAAAGGGGCCGTCGAAGTTACGCAGAAAGGTCCCGTAGATATAATTTTTCACCAGTTGCAATTCTTCCTCACTTACTTTCGTGGCGCGTAAATCAGACATTTCTTTGTAAATCTGATCCAGCGCCTCTTTGGTGAATTTTGCGTTGACTTCTGTTGAAACACTGAAATAACTTCCCTTAACGTAATTGATCACAAAAGAGCTTACCCCGTAAGTATATCCTTTCTCTTCCCTCAGATTTGACATCAGCCGGGAACCGAAATATCCGCCAAGAACAGTATTTAAAAGAACAAAACGATTGTAGTCCGGGTGTGTTTTTCCGAATATGGGCCTTCCCACCCGGATAGCCGATTGTAATGCATTTTCTTGCGGGATGTATCTTGTTTTTTCACCGGTTTCACCTGTATAATTTATTTTTCCATTTTCTTGAACAGACTTTGACCAGCCGTTCCCAAGATATTTATTGATGAGTTTTATCACCTCATCGTCAATGGCACCGCTCAGAATGAGATAAGCATTTTTGGCGCTGTAACGTCCGTGGTAAAAATCAAGCAGGTCATTGCGGGTAACTTTTTCAAAATCATCAATTTCAAGAACCTGACCGTAGGCCGAATCGTTGCCGAAAACCATTTTATTGAATTCCAGCATCGCCCTGTACCGGACTTTTTCAATATTTACCAGATATTCCTGCCGTTCGCGGGAAATGAATATGTTAAGCTCTTCGTCACTGAACCGGGCATTGGCCAGCATATCTGCAATCAACGGGATCAGGTCGTTCAGGTATTTGTTCAGCGCGTACAATGTTAAAACGGCTGAATCTTTGTTCACATTGATATCGAGGTAAGCGCCCCGGCTGTCAAGTATTTCTGCAATGTCGTTTGAAGAATATTTTTTAGTTCCTTCGCGGATCATTTTTCCAACAGTACCGGAAATCAGTTTCTTTTTCTGGAATGCGGATCCTGCCTTGATGACCACGTCAAGCCGGGTAACCGGTTCTTCGCCGGCCCTCACGACAAATGCTTCCATGCCATTCTCCAGCACGATGGATTCCGGTCCTTCCAGTTTCAACTGAAGGGGCTTACCGTGATGTGGCATTTTTTTCCGGTCAGGTATGGCTGATCTATTCATCATGTTGGTTGTTTACGGATTTGTAAAACAACGTGTTTTGTTTTTCCTTAAGAAACAGCTTTTCAGCAGTGTGTCGTATATCGTTGAGTGTAACTTCCTCATACTTATTTTCTTCGTCGTCCAGCAGGGTGGCATCTCCCAGCATCTGAAAGTATCCCAGGAACATGGCCTTATTTAATACAGACAATTTTGAAAAAATAAGGTTGGCTTCGATCTTGTTTTTAACTTTTCGCAATTCCTCTTCGGTAACTTCCGTAATGAGCTTTTGCAGCTCATTCAGAATGGCTTTTTCACCTTCATCACACAATGTGCCGTTGATCAGCTTGCCGGTGACAATGAACAGGCCGGGGTCCAGGTCTCCGGTAATGAAAGCATTGATTTCGGAAAACAGTTTTTGTTTTTTAACAAGACTTTGATAAAGCCGTGAAGAGTTTCCATTGGAAAGGATATCGGAAATAAGGTCAATGCTGTGAAACTTGCGGTCGGTACGTTTGGCCATGTGCCAGCAAAGATAAAGTGCGCTTTGGGGGACACGCCGTTCGACGGTTTTCCGACGGGATGCGGTTTGTTTCGGTTCTTTGGGATAGTTACGTACAGGCTCTTCACCCGGAGGTACCGGGGCAAACCATTTTTCGGCCAGCGTTTTGACCTGTTTGGTCGTGACATTGCCTGCTACGGATAAAATGGCGTTGTTGGGATTATAAAATCTTTTGTAGAAAGACTTCACATCTTCCATAGTGGCTTTCTCAATGTGGCTGATGTCTTTTCCGATGGTATTCCACTGGTACGGATGCCGTTTATAAGCCAGGGGTTTCAGTATCAGGTACACATCGCCATAAGGCTGGTTCAGATAATTCTGCTTGAATTCCTCGATCACCACCTGGCGCTGCACCTCAAGGCTTTTTTCTGTAAAAGCCAGTGAAAGCATCCTGTCGCTCTCAAGCCAGAAAGCCGTCTCCAGGTTGTTGGCAGGAATGGTCAGATAGTAGTTTGTAAAATCATTATTCGTATAAGCATTGTTTTCACCGCCGGCTTTTTGCAGGGGTTCATCATATTTTGGAATGTTGACCGATCCGCCAAACATCAGGTGTTCAAACAGATGGGCAAAACCGGTTTTGTCAGGGCTTTCGTCGCGGGCGCCCACACGGTAGATGATGTTCATCGCAACCATAGGCGTCGCCTTGTCCTGATGGACAATAACAGTCAATCCGTTATCCAGTATGAAGCGGTCAAATTTCAGCATAAACCGTTATGTCTGTTATTAAAAAAATCCCGACAAACTTACAACCATAACTGAATCTGGGGTTAAATATTTTACTTTTTTATGAATTCCGGGTAACTTTTCCAAAGTTTCAAACTTTGGAAAAGTTCATGATGCCACGTTATTTAATACCTTTGTGCCCACTAAATTTCAAAACATTTTTTAACATGAAAAATATCAACCGATATGGAAAGAGACCAACAGATATTTGATATCCTGAAAAAGGAAAAAGAACGCCAGATGCACGGTATTGAGCTGATCGCATCCGAAAATTTTGTCAGCGACGAGGTACTGGAGGCCATGGGCTCGGTAATGACCAATAAATATGCCGAAGGTTACCCGGGAAGAAGATATTACGGTGGTTGTAAATATGTTGACGAAAGTGAACAACTGGCCATTGACCGTGCCTGCGAACTGTTCGATGCCGTTTATGCCAATGTCCAGCCACACTCGGGCGCCCAGGCCAACATGGCTGTTTTCATGGCCTGTCTGAAGCCGGGTGATACTTTCATGGGTCTTGACCTTTCGCACGGAGGCCATCTCTCGCACGGTTCTGCAGTCAATTCGTCGGGTATTTTGTACCATCCCGTTGCCTATAAAGTGAAAGAAGAAACAGGGACGATAGATTACGATGAAATGGAAGACCTGGCAAGAAAAGAAAAGCCGAAAATGATCATTGCCGGAGCTTCGGCCTACTCCCGTGACTGGGATTACGAACGCATGCGTGCGATAGCCGATGAGATCGGGGCCATCCTGATGGCTGACATTGCGCATCCTGCAGGACTCATTGCCAAAGGGTTGCTGAACGATCCCATCGAACATTGCCACATCGTAACCACAACTACTCACAAAACCCTGCGGGGTCCGCGCGGCGGTATGATCCTTATGGGAGAAGATTTTGAAAATCCCTGGGGACTGAAGACTCCGAAAGGGGAGATCAAAATGATGTCGGCAGTATTGAATTCAGCCGTATTTCCCGGCATTCAGGGCGGGCCGCTGGAGCATGTCATCGCTGCCAAAGCCGTGGCTTTCGGCGAAGCGCTCACCGACTCGTATTTTGAATACATCCTGCAAGTAAAGAAAAATGCCGAAGTGATGGCCAAAGCTTTTGTGGACAGGGGCTATAAAGTCATTTCTAATGGTACCGATAACCACCTGATGCTGATTGACCTGCGTAGCAAATTCCCGGATATCACCGGAAAGAAAGTGGAAAAGACCCTTGAACTGGCCGACATTACGATCAACAAAAATATGGTGCCCTTCGACAGCCGCTCTCCGTTCCAGACCAGCGGATTGCGCGTGGGCACCCCGGCCATAACAACGCGGGGGTTAAAAGAAGAACACATGGAACCCATCGTGGAAATGATTGACGAGGTGATCAGCGACGTTGATAATGAGAAAGTGATCGAAACGGTCAGAACCAAAGTGAATGAGATGATGAGCGGGTTTCCGCTGTTTGCTTATTAATGTACCGGCGACTTCAGTCGCCGTTTTTTTTGGCTTTAAGTATGCGAGAGAACTTTTTTCGGCGACTGAAGTCGCCGGTACGAGGAGTTAGCTGCTTTTCCCGGAATATCGGAGAGGTAGTTATTCTGGAATAAAAAACTTAGGTCAAGGTTCAATTCCCAAGATAAGCAATGGTACAGGAGGACTATTTCTGCCTTGGCGCATTACATTATAAACTTCTCCTTCAAAATATGCTATTCCGCTGGACATTTGTTCCTGCATTTTTTTGGTTGGTAAAATTTCTATACCAAGATTTATTACTCCACCGGAATAAAACAACATGTGTTTAACGAATAAATCATAGGCTACAAAAGAATACTTTCCAAATTGAACTTCAACGGCAATTTTATTTTTAACAAAATCAGTCTGGTTGTAACTGTAAATCGGTTTTGTTTCACCATGTTCAATTAAAAATCTTTTTTGTTCTTTTACAGGCATAGATAGCGATTTTTCCATTAGTTCCCTATCAAGTGTGATATAGTAAGAATAGCGGCTTTCTCTCCATCCTAATTTCTGAAATTCCGTGTCAAAAATTTTATTTAAATCTACAGGGCTATAAAGTTTAGTCCCGCTCATGGTTTTCTCTTTACTAATTTTAGTCTTTAACTCCGCTGCATCAATAGTATGAACAACAGATTTAATTTCATTATAAAGTTTTCGATGGTGAACAATTAAATATTCTTCGCCATTTAAATGTGAGTACTTTTTAGTTATTTTCATAATGCCTCTTCATTAAAATTTAATTCCAGCCATTCCTTAGGTAGTTGGGCGATTTTATCGTTTTTTGAAGGTTCGTGAATTGGTTTGTTAATTGGTCGTATTTTTAATCTGCCTTCTTTTAAATCTTCTATTCTTTTTTTTGCTAAATCACAATATTCCTTTTCTTTATCAATTCCGATTGCATTTCTTTCATTTTTTATGGCAGCAATTACAGAAGAACCGACACCGGAAAATGGGTCTAATACCCAACTGCCTTTATTAGTTAAGGCTAAGACACATCTTTCAACTAATTCAA
>JAADID010000159.1 GCA_013151505.1 Chlorobiota bacterium
TATCGGAGGTTGGGAAATGGTTGCTTATGTGCTGGCAACAACAGCCGGTATTAATATGTCCAAATCACGGGCACAAAAACTTACTACTTCTCATCATACATTTTTCACAAAACGTTTTGACCGAACAGAAAAAGGTGAACGAATACATTTCGCTTCGGCTATGACACTTCTTGGATACAGAGATGGTCAGGATCATACGGATGGGATTAGTTATCTTGAGCTTGCTGAATTTATTTCATTGAACGGCGCAAACGTTCATACAGACCTTGAAGAGCTATGGCGAAGGATTGTTTTTTTTATTTGCATCTCCAATACTGATGATCATTTAAGAAATCACGGATTTTTACTGACCCCCAAAGGATGGGTACTTTCACCGGCGTATGATATTAATCCGGTGGAAACAGGTACCGGATTGAAACTAAATATCACAGAAAACGATAATTCTTTGAACCTCGATTTGGCAATAGAAGTCTGTGAGTATTTCCGTTTAAGTGAGTCAAAAGCTTTGCAAATAATTGACAAGGTGAAAAATGCCGTACTAAACTGGAAACGTGTCGCACAAAAATACGGTATCTCAAAAACCGAACAGGAGATTAAAGCGCTGGCATTCAAGCAAAATAACTGAAGCAAACACACCTTATACACTTATCCCCCCATCTTCCGTCCCAACCTTTCAGCCCCACCTGCTCGTTTCGAAAGAATAACATTTTCTGCACCCACAGCACCCATACCTCAACCCTCCTCCTCCCTGTACTCCAGAATATCCCCCGGTTGACATTCGAGTGTTTTGCAAAGCAATTCCAATGTGGAAAACCGGATGGCTTTGGCTTTGCCTTTTTTCAATATTGACAGATTGGCCATGGTTATCCCGACTTTTTCCGAAAGATCGGTCAGGCTCATTTTCCGTTTGGCCAGCATCACATCCAGGTTTACGATTATTCCCATGGCTATACGGTTAATTCCTGTTCTTTCTGCAATTTCACACCGATCATAAAAATATGTGAGAGCATCCAGAGAAAAAGAGCGATTACAAGTAAAATTCCATCCGAGCTGAAATTTCCGGTGATTTCCAGGTGTTTGAATTCAATATTCCGGACAAACAGGTAGTAGAATACCCCTTTATAGATCACGTCAAAAATCCAGAAAATCACAAGGCCGTAAGCCATGTTCTTGAGCATCTGGATATTGAATGGCTCAAAGATGTAACCACGATACACATTTCCGATAAAACGGCGAAAATTTACAAAGATGTACAATGAAATGATCACCACGATCAGCAAAGCCACACCGAAAACTTTTGCCATATCAGGGTTGGTATCAATAAAATGAATTTTACCGAGGGCGTCCGTAAATTCTATCTCCTGCGGCTCTCCGAAAATATCCATCGTACCCTTTTCGGTGTAGTTCACTTCCACAGGCAGAGCAGCACTTAACTGCATTTTGTCGCCGAAAGCTTCGGAAAAAAAGGCAATATTTATTCCGACGGATAGTACCAGAACCATCAGAAACAACCAGAAAACAACTTCAGTTGACCAGTATATGATCCGGATACTTAAAGGTTTTTTATTCTTGTTCATGATATTTGAATTAAATGTTTATTGCCGCAAAGATAATCCAAATTTATCGTTTGTCAAGTCTTTTTTATCGTTTTTCGATAATTTATTATCGTTTTAAATAATATTGTATTAAAGCGTTTGATACTATTGCACTTAATATTCTGCATGTGTTTAATTATAACTTTGAGCAGTTAAAATAATTAACACTCCTAATAGAGTTATTAAAACAATATTGTCAGAAAAAAACTGTATGAAACCGAATAAATTTTCAGGGTTTTTTACTTTTGAATGATGATCAGCTTTATCCTGAACGACCGGTTAATTCAAACTGACAAACCTGCGGGCATGCCCCTGCTCGATTTTATCCGCTATGAGCAGGATTTGAAAGGAACAAAGTCCGGCTGTCGCGAAGGCGATTGCGGTGCCTGTACTGTGATCGAAGGGAAACTGGTCAACGGAAAGCTGCAATACCGAACCATTGTTTCCTGCCTTACACCGCTTGGTAATGTTCAAGGGAAACATATCGTGACCGTTGAAGGCCTCAATACGGAAAAACCTTCCCCCGTGCAGGTTGCCCTGGTGGAACACAATGGAACACAATGCGGATTCTGCACCCCCGGATTTGTCGTTTCGTTAACGGCTTACCTGATGGCGGAGGAGACAGGCCCTGAAAATGCCATCGCAGCCATTGATGGAAACATTTGCCGGTGCACAGGCTACCAGTCCATAAAAAGAGCTTCGGAAGATGTTGAAAAACTCAAATCGGAACTGACAGGCAGTGACAGCATTCGTCAGTTCATCGAAAAAAAAATCATTCCTGACTGGTTCGGGAATATTGAAGAAAGATTAAAAGCCATACCGCCGCTGAAAAAACTGAGCGGTGAAAAGACCATCATTATTGGTGGTGGTACCGACCTGATGGTTCAGCAGCCGGATGATATCCGCGGTCTGGACATCACTTTCTTACATGACGCTGACGACCTGAAAGGTATTTCGTTTCAGAATAATTACTGCACAATCGGAGCCGAAACACCTGCGTCGGAAATCATGAACTCCATCGAACTGCAACGCCATTTCCCGAAATTGAAAGAATATTTCAAACTCATCTCTTCCACCCAGATACGCAACATGGGCACGCTGGCCGGCAATTTTGTCAACGCCTCCCCCATCGGCGATTTAAGCATCATCTTTCTGGCACTAAATGCCGATATTTATTTAAATGAAAATGAGGACCGGAAAAGAAAAATATCTTTAAAAGACTTTTTCCTGGATTACAAAAAGCTGGATCTACATGCTTCGGAGATTATTGAGAAAATCGTTTTCCGTCTGCCGGATACAAATACCCGCTTCCATTTCGAAAAAGTGGGCAAACGAACGCACCTTGACATTGCCAGTGTAAACTCGGCCATTCTGTTGAAAACTGAAAATGACGTAATTACAGAAGCGTATTTGTCGGCAGGTGGCGTGAGCCCGGTGCCGTTGTATCTGAAAGAAACATCAGCTTTTCTGAAAGGAAAAGAAATAACAGCCGGAACGGTCGTTGAGGCCAACCACATTGCCCAGCAGGAAATCTCCCCCATCAGTGATATCCGGGGAAGCGAAGCATACAAGCGGCTCTTGTTACGACAGTTGATTTTTATACATTTCCTCGAACTGTTTCCTGAAATGGTGCTGTTTAATGAATTGATTGATGTTCAAACATAAAATATAATTGATGAAAAAATCCGAAAAAATGAATGCCAATATATACTCCATGGAGGTGTGCAGGAGTGGGTCAATTCAAAAACAACATTCATTTTTTGAATTTGCAATAACAATTAGGAACTCCGCTGCATGAAAAACATAGATGCCACCGGACACGTGACCGGAAAATCGGTTTATCTGGACGATATCCCCGAACAAAAAGGGACATTGCATGCCGTCGTATTAGGGGCTGCTGTGGCGCATGGAAAGATCACAAAACTGGATTTCACGGAAGCGCTTTCTTCTCCGGGAGTGGAATATATTTTCACGGCAGATGACATCCCCGGCGAAAACCAGATCGGAGGCATTTTCCCCGATGAGCCGCTTTTTGCCGAAAAAGAAGTCCATTATCAAGGACAGCCCATTGCCCTGATCGTGGCAAAAGATGAATTCACAGCACGAAAAGCACGAAAACTAATAAAAGCGGAGTATGAAGAATATTCGGCTGTGGTTGACCCGCGCGAAGCCAAAGAAAAGGGATTGCTGCTTTTCCCCCCGCGAACATTCCACTCCGGAGATGTTGAAAAAGCATGGGAAAATTGCGATTATATTTTTAAAGGAAGAGCCGACACTGCCGGACAGGAACACCTTTACATCGAAACACAGGGTGCGTATGTTTATCCGCTGGAAAACAACAACCTGATGGTACACTCCTCAACACAGGGGCCGACTGCAGTTCAAAAAACCATTGCTCTTGTTCTCGGTTTACCAATGCACAGGATTGAAGTGAATGTCACCCGTCTTGGCGGTGGTTTCGGCGGAAAAGAAGACCAGGCCACACCCTGGGCCTGCATGGCAGCTTTGGCCGCTTACAAAATACACAGACCGGTTAAACTCATTCTTCAACGGCCGGATGACATGCTTATGACCGGCAAACGCCATCCTTATTCATCTGACTTTAAAATTGGCCTGTCAAAAGACTTGAAAATACTGGCTTTTGAAACGGTCTATTATCAGAACGGCGGTGCGGCGGCTGATCTGTCACCACCCATTATGGGAAGAAGTCTTTTCCATGCCACCAACAGTTATTACATTCCCAATGTGAAAGCAACAGGATACAGTTGCAAAACCAATCTGCCGCCGTTTACGGCATTCCGGGGTTTTGGCGCCCCGCAGGCGGTGTTCGTGATGGAAGCGGCCATTACCCTTGCGGCGGAAAAACTCGATGTGCCGGCCCGCATAATCCAGGAAAAGAACCTCATCAAAGAAAACGATACCTTCCATTACGGCCAGAAAGCCAAACGGGTGAATGCCGGGAAAAGCTGGCAAGAAATGATGAAGGATTACGGGATTGAGAAACTGGCAAAAGAGATTTACGATTTCAATGCTGCTCATGAAACAGTCAAAAAAGGACTGGCCATCATGCCAATATGTTTTGGGATCTCCTTCACAAAAACGGCCATGAACCAGGCACGGGCACTTGTTCATATATACCAGGATGGAAGCGTGGGCGTCAGCACCGGAGCCATTGAAATGGGTCAGGGTGTGAACACAAAACTGTTGCAGGTGGCTGCGCAATGCTTTTCCATCAGTCCCGGAAGGGTCAAGCTGGAAACCACCAACACAACGCGGGTGGCCAACACTTCCCCCACGGCAGCCAGCTCCGGTGCCGACCTCAATGGCAAAGCACTGTTGAATGCCTGCGATGACCTGGTGAAACGGCTGAAACAAAGCGCTGCCAGGATGCTGAATACAAAACCGGACGACATTGAACTGCGGGACGAAAAAATTTACCTGGCAAATACAGAAACCGACATCACCTGGGAAAAACTGGTTGAATACACTTTTCTTGAACGCATCAGTTTATCTGCTGTGGGCCATTATGCTACGCCGGTTATCCATTTCGACAGAACCCGGGAAAAGGGACATCCTTTTGCCTATCATGTTTACGGAACAGCTGCTTTAACAGTCCGGCTTGACTGCCTTCGCGGGAGATACACATTTGAAAAAGTGCAGATCGTCCATGATTTCGGCAACAGCCTGAACCAGGTTATTGACCTTGGGCAGATAGAAGGGGGTCTCGCCCAGGGAATCGGATGGATGACACTGGAAGAGCTGAAATTCGATGAAAAAGGTGTATTGCTGTCAAACAGCTTGTCAACCTACAAAATACCCGATATTTACGCAGTACCCGAAACAGTGCAATGCAAATCACTGGTAACGGAAGGGCCGGAACTGGCCATCCTGCGTTCCAAGGCCGTCGGCGAACCGCCGTTCCTGTATGGCATCGGCGCATATTTCGCCCTGCGTAACGCCATCAGGGCTTTCAACCCCAAGGCTGACCTGAAGTTTGAAGCCCCGCTGACACCGGAGAAAGTATTGCTGGCGCTTTATGGAGACGATGAGACATAAGACTTTCAGATATAAGACACATAGAATTTGTAAATAACACATGGGAGTTCTCCCCCCTCGGGGGAGATACCGAAGGCAGAGGGGGTTAAGAACACAAGTATTTTCTCCCCCTCCGGGGGAGATGCCGAAGGCAGAGGGGGTAATTGCGACCTTTGCGAAAAAACTTTGCGTACTTTGCGGTTAAATTTTATTAAACATGAAAGAAATCTGGAAATTCATCCTCAATAAATTAGAAGTCGGGAAAAGGGTCATTTTGATGGTCATCATTGAAAACCGCGGGAGCAGCCCCGGAAAAGCCGGTTTTAAAATGGCTGTGGCAGAAGACGGCGCGATGAAAGGAAGTATCGGCGGCGGAGCTATGGAATACCGACTTGCGGAGATGGCGAAAAAAGAACTTGAATCCGGCAATCCCAAAATATTCCTGAAAAGAGAAATTCATGATCCGGAAGCCGAAGAAAACAGTTCCGGTATGATTTGCGCCGGAGAAAACCTGGTTGCCTCCTATCCGTTGTCAACGGAAGACATCCCCAATATTCAGGAAATAGTTGAAGCCGTAGAAAAAATGAAAGAAGGGATGGTTGCTTACAACCAAACCGGTATAAAATATGAACCCGCTGACAATAATACTTTCAAAATTGAAAATTCTCCTGAAAAATGGCATTTTGCAGAACACGCTGACCAGGCCAATCACCTTTATATTTTCGGCGCCGGACATGTGGGACTGGCATTGAGC
>JAADID010000304.1 GCA_013151505.1 Chlorobiota bacterium
TTCCGCGTTTCCAGCGAGAGCCGGTGACGCAGGGCCAGGTTGTTTCTCAGAGGTTTCCTGCGCAAGTCAATGTAACGGTATTTCATTCGCAACTCTTCGCCACCGTCGGTTTCGTCTTCGATAGTAAATGGCGGAACTTTGGAAGGGTTGAGAATTTCCAGTGTTTCCAGGTCTATTTCAATGTCGCCTGTAGGCATTTTCGGATTTTTGGATTCCCGTTCGATCACAGTACCCGAAGCTTTAATTACAAATTCACGACCCAGCGTTCGTGCTTTTTCAATGAGGAGTTTTTCCGAGCGGCCTTCTTCCAGCAGCAACTGGGTAATGCCGTACCGGTCGCGCAGGTCTATCCAGATCAGACCTCCTTTGTCGCGGATACGCTGAACCCAGCCGGAAAGGGTGACTTGCCTGTTGACATCTTCAATTCTTAACTCGCCGCAGGTGTGTGATCGTAACATATTGTTTCTTTGTTATTTGCGTTATAAATATTTCTTATCCCAAATGCGTTGCGAAAATAAGAAAAAGACAGTGATGCCGTTAAATTAATTAACTTTGAGAGTTTATTTAACCGCAATGATCGCAAAGTAAACCGCGAAGACCACGAGGATCAATACACATTGCGTGCGTGGCGAATTCATTGCGTTCACAGCGGTTAAGTTTTTCAGTGAAAGGATAATCATTTTTAAACGACAAATCCATCAAGCCCTGAACATAAGTATTTATGAAAAAACAGCAAACAGAAAAGAAAACATCACCAAAAGTTTTTAAGGATACCGAAAGCTGGCGGTTGTCGCGGAAGACGTTTCTGAAGTCTGTGATCATGGGCGGCGCCCTGTCGCAACTGCCGTGGATGAAAGCTTTCGGAAGTATGGAACAAAAACTTTCCATTCTCTCCGAAAAGCAGCTTTCCATTATCTCATCCGTGCAGCAAATTCTATTCCCTGCCGGTGACAACGGACCCGGCGCATCCGATATTCACGCCACAGAATATTTATTGTGGGTTATGGCTGATCCTGAAAAAGACCCGGAAGAAGTGCAATATATCATTAGCGGTATCGGTTGGGTGGACGAAACGGCTGAAGAAACTTTCTCAAAGTCATATACCGAACTGACACAATCGGAAAAAGAAAAACTCATCGAAACCATCGCTCCTGAAAGCTGGGGTGAAAGCTGGCTTTCGGTTTTGCTGACATTCATTTTTGAAGCCTTGTTGAGCGACCCACAGTATGGAGGAAATCCTGATGGCACGGGCTGGAAGTGGCTGAATTTTATAGCGGGTCAGCCCCGCCCCACCCCGGAATTGCTCTACCCGGAGATTATCAAAACAATAAGAAAAACTTGATTGAATTCAGTTACCCAGTCCTTTAGGGCTGGGTTTTGAAAGCGAAATAAACTATAAAAAGTGAACAATCACTCAAAAAAAAGCAAATCAGTTTCCCACCCCTTCAGGGGTGGGTTCGACATCTGCATCATCGGCAGTGGTGCTGGCGCCGGACCGGTGATCTATGAGCTTTCCAAAGCCGGATACAACGTGGTGGTATTGGAAAAAGGACCCTGGCTGAAAACCGAAGAATTCGATAAAGATGAAATTGTAGCTACCCGCCGCAGCGTTTACACACCAAACCTGAAAAATGAGCCCCAGGTTATCGAAAGACTTGATGATGACGAATGGGTTGCCCGTTCCACTTACGAAACCGGCAACGATTTCTGGAACGGGAACATGATCGGCGGGTCGTCCAACCTGATGAGCGGTTATTTCCACAGGATGAAACCCGATGATTTCCGGCTGCTGTCCGCTTACGGACCTATTGAAGGCGCCAATGTGGTTGACTGGCCGGTTACTTATGAGGAAATGGAACCTTTTTTTACAAAAGTTGAAACCGAAGTGGGGGTCTCGGGGCGAATAGTCAATCATTCCTCGCTCGAACCACGCTCTACACCGGATTTCCCTTATCCCCCGCTGGCTGAAAATATCGTATCAAAATGGATTGATAAAGCCACCGAATCGTTGGGTTACAAAGCGGTTCCCGTTCCACGGGCCATCCTGTCGCTCCCTGCCGGCAACAGGAGCAGTTGTTATTATTCCAATTTTTGCGGTAGTTACGGCTGTTCCTCCGATGCCAAAAGCAGCTCCAGGGTAGCTTTGATCAACAAAGCTTTGCTGACAAAAAATTGTACAATACTTCCCAACTCGAAAGTTTATTACCTGGAAACCGACAATTACCGAAAAGTTGTCAGGGCCTGGTATTACGACATGCAGGGGGAGCGACAGTTTGTGGAAGCCGGCATTTTTGTGGTGGCGGCACAAGCAGTTGAAACATCCCGGTTGCTGCTTATGAGCAAAAATCCTGATTTCCCCAACGGGCTGGCTAACAATTCGGGGCAGGTGGGAAAAAACATTATCTTTTCAGCCGGTGGGCTGGGACAGGGACAGTTTTTCCTGGATGACCTGCCGGAAGATGATGCCGCTCAACTGATGGTTCCCGGTTTGTTCGTCAACCGTGCAATTCAACACTGGTACGAGATTGACGACCCTGCTTTCGGGGGCAAAGCCAAAGGGGGAACAGTGGATTTTCTGTTCGAACATGCCAACGCCATCGGACGGGCCATACGAAGAAAATGGGACGATGACGGCAACCTGAAATACGGCACCGCACTGAAAAAAGACCTGAAAGCATATTTTACCAGACAAAGAAAGCTGAAATTTGAGGTCTTTGTGGACTGGCTGCCTACTGATAATTGTTTCGTGACGCTGGATGGAAAAGTAAAAGACCGGTGGGGTGATCCGGTAGCAAAAATACGCACCGGCTATCATCCGCATGACATCAGGGTCGGGGAATACCTGGCAGCAAAAGCTGAAAAAGTTTTTGAAAAAATGGGGGCGAAAAATATCCGCTCATCCATCAGCGGAGCGCCGCCGCCCAACCTGCAGGCCGGAGGATGCCGTTTCGGGAATGACCCGGCCACATCGGTGCTGGATAAAAACTGCAAAGCACATGAAGTGAAAAACCTGTATGTAACCGATGGCAGCTTCATGCCCACAGGCGGCAGTGTGACTTACACCTGGACGATCTATGCCAACGCTTTCAGGGTGGCGGAGAAGATCAAAGAACAAGCAGCAAAATTGTAAAATCCCAAACAAACAGTGAACAAGATTTTCTCTCCCGGAAAAATCGGTGGATTACAATTGAAAAACCGGATTATCAGGTCGGGATGTTTCGAGGGTATGTGCCAGAACGGACAGGTGACGGATAAGCTGATTGAACACCATCGCCGGCTGGCCGAAGGGGGCATCGCCATGACGACGGTGGCTTATTGTTCTGTCAGCCACGACGGCAGGACGTTTGAACATGAACTATGGATGCGGAAAGAGATAGTTCCAGACCTGAAACGGCTGACCGATGCGGTTCATAAAGAAGGGGCTGCCGTTTCCATCCAACTCGGCCACAGCGGATTTTTCACGAGCAAAGGGGTTATCGGCAAACGGCCGCTCGGCGCATCACCGAAGCTGTGTGTCTTTACCATGTCGTATTGCCGTGAAATGAACAAAAAGGATATCAAAGAGAAAACGGCTGATTTTGTCAATGCCGCTCTCCTTGCCCGGTCTGCCGGTTTTAATGCGGTCGAAATCCATGCCGGACACGGCTATCTGTTGAGCCAGTTCCTGTCGCCGTGGACCAACAAAAGGAAAGATGAGTTCGGGGGTTCGCTCGAAAACCGTTTGCGTTTTCCAACAATGGTTATCCGGGAAATTAGAAAAGCGCTGGGTCCTGATTTTCCGGTGCTGGTCAAGATGAACCAGCGGGACGGCATGCCCGGGGGCGTTGAAATTGAGGATGCAGTAAAGATTGCCAAGGCGTTTGAAGAAGCCGGTGCCAGCGCCCTGATACCCAGCGCCGGGTTCACTTCCAAGGTGCCGTTCCTGATGCTTCGCGGCAACCTTCCCGTGAAAGAAATGAGCGAAAACCAGCCGAAACTGATGAACCGGATCGGGTTGAAACTTTTCGGCCGGTTCATGGTTCCCGAACATAAATACGAGCCGCTTTTCCTCTTTGAGGGCGCCAGAAAGATCAGGGAAGCCGTCAATATTCCGGTTATTTATATCGGCGGTGTGGAATCGCTGGGAACCATACTTGAAGCCCGGAATGCCGGATTTGAATTCGTGCAAATGGGACGGGCCACTATCCAGGACCCGGATTTTGTTAAAAAGCTGCAAACCGGAGAACTCACCCGGTCACCTTGCGACCACTGCAACCGCTGCGTAGCCGCCATGGATGCCGGCGGAGTGTATTGCGTGTCGAATGAGGTGGGGTTTCTGGAATAAACAAACTCACCAGGATTTTTACTGTTGGAAAGTTGGTATTTTCATTTTATATGTCTCTATTTTCTGGAATTGTGTTACCTTTGGTGACGCAATTTATATAAATACAGACACCATGATTGATCGTATTATTAAAAATAAGTTGATAGAAAACATAAAACCGGGAAAAGTGATTGGTTTATTCGGTGCCCGAAGAACAGGAAAAACTGTATTGATGGATTCTCTTTACGATGAAATGAACAATCTTAAAATATTAAAGGTACATGGTGAAAATCTTGATGTTGCAGAAATATTGTCAAGCCAGCGGTTAAGTTTGTTAAAAAACCTTTTGAAAGGTCATGACACTTTGTTCATTGATGAGGCCCAGAAAATACCGAACATTGGAACCAATCTTAAACTTATCGTAGATAATTTTCCGGACATTGCTGTGTTTGTTACGGGTTCTTCGTCATTTGATTTAAACCAGAAAATTGGAGAACCTTTAACCGGAAGGGGAAGAAATTTTATGCTTTTTCCATTTGCACAGGCAGAACTTGATGAAGATTTTCTTACTGCAAAAGAAAACCTGCCAGAAAGACTGGTCTTTGGATATTATCCGCAAGTGGTGTTGGCTGTAAGTAAAGAAGAAAAAATCAGTGTGCTGGATTCAATTAAAAACGGTTATTTGCTCAAAGATATTTTAGAGCTCGATAATCTGAAAAATTCTTTGTTTATCCTAAACCTGTTGCGGCTGATTGCATTTCAGATCGGCAATGATGTGTCCTTGTCTGAATTGGCATCAAATTTACAGGTCAGTAGAAATACTGTAGCAAGATACCTTGATTTGCTTGAAAAAACATTTATTATTTTCCGCCATAACGGATACAGTCAGAATTTGAGAAAAGAATTTGCAAAATCACCTCGCTATTATTTTTGGGACAATGGAATACGTAATGCAATAATTTTGAATTTTAATTCATTAAATTACCGGGACGACATCGGAAAATTATGGGAGAATTATTGCATTTCGGAAAGAAAAAAAATGAACCATTACAGGCAACGATTTTTGAATTATTACTTTTGGCGCACCTATGACCAAAAAGAAATAGATTTAATCGAAGAATCGGATGGAAAGTTAGACGGGTTTGAAATGAAATGGAAACAGGGGAAAACCAAAATACCGAAAGAATTTTTGAAAACTTATAAAAATTCTTCTTTTCAGGTAATAACCCCGGAAAATTATCTCGACTTTATTCTCTGATTAAATAAAAACCAAACTCCCCCCGTCAAACAACGGCCCGTCATAAAGCTCGACGATTTGATATCCCTGAAGAAAAGACCTGACTTTTTCCCCTTCCGGGAAATGATTGAGGTTGCCAATAAAAAAGACAATGTTCCCGAATACTCCACAAGCGCCGCCTATAAAACCATGGTCAAAACCAGGCAGCAGGATACCTTTGGGGTCAACATACAAAACTTCCAGATCGTGTTTTCGCAAAACCTTTTCAATTCCTCTGTCGGAAGTTATGAACCGGTTGTCCTTCAATGGAATCAGATTGCAGCGCGTATAACCCTGGTTTACATGAATGAACTGCTTTCCGGTACACTGTTGCCGCAATAACGGATCTGTGTATTTTTTATTATGAATCATATAATCTGCCGTAACCACGGCATTCAATCCGGCAGTGGCAGGATATTTCCTGCCCGTTTCACGTTCACCGAAAACAAAAGGAACCTGTTGCTTTTTTAACTCATCAATCACGTAAACAGGCAGGTTTGGCGAGACGACCAGCCCGTCATTCGTCCGGCAAAAGAAAATATCGGGATGGCCTGAAACGGCCGGATAAGTAATGTCCTGTGTTTCGATCAGAATAACCTGTCCGTACGATTCAAGCTGTTCCCGTGCTTCGTCCGGTATTTTTATGTCTGCAATAATGACCATCCCTGAAAATTGTTTCCATGAAAAAATCAAAGATAATTTTTATCCTGATTTACAGTTAAACCGCTTATTCGTATTATCTTTGAAACAACAAGAAAATTATTTGCCCGTTAATAGGAAACGGATTATTTTTATTTAAAATCTATTCCCGATGAAACAAAAACCAAAAGACCTCTTTGTCATCCTTTTTATTTATTTGCTGGCACTTGGTGGTGCATTTCTTATTTTACGGTATGTCCCCATTGCAGATATGTTTTGGAAAACGGCCCTTGCCAATGGCGTGGCAACCGTAATCGTTTTTATTTTCAGCGTAAAATATAACAATTCCAGCGTTTACGACCCATACTGGAGCGCGGCCCCTGTTTTCATTGTTTTTTACTGGCTGCTGAAATCCGGCCACG
>JAADID010000138.1 GCA_013151505.1 Chlorobiota bacterium
TACTAATGACAAATTCTTTGATAAGCATTGAAATATAAAATATTTTGAAAAATGATTAACCCTTCAGCTTTTTTTTTCTTGTCATAACTCTATGCGGGCTCCCGGAAGTCTTTTTACTCGAGATAACAGGGACAGACTGATTACCGTCTCTTTTTCGTATTTTTGAAAACAATTTGATTTTACCATGATGGAAATACCCAAATTAAAACATACTGCATCCGGAAATTTTTTCCTGATTGCAGGCCCCTGTATTATTGAAGATGAAGAAATGGCTTTCCCCATCGCCGAACGGTTACTTGGAATTACGGACAAACTGGCTATTCCTTTTATTTTCAAAGCATCATACAAAAAAGCCAACCGTTCGAAACTTGGTTCCTTCACAGGGATAGGCGACGAAAAAGCCCTCACCATACTGCGAAATGTTTCCGAAAAATTTGATGTTCCCGTTATCACTGATATACATTCAAAAGAAGAAGCCGCTCTGGCAGCGGAATATGTGGATATTTTGCAAATTCCGGCTTTTCTTTGTCGCCAGACCGAATTGTTGATGGCTGCCGGGGAAACGGGGAAAGTAATCAACATCAAAAAGGGACAGTTCCTCTCGGGGGCATCCATGCGCTTTGCCGTTGAAAAAGTACGGGCTACCGGAAACGAAAGGATCATGCTGACCGAACGCGGCAACATGTTCGGATACGGCGACCTTGTGGTTGATTACAGGAACATTGTGGAAATGCAGCAAAACAATGTCCCGGTTGTGCTGGACATCACCCATTCGCTTCAGCGGCCGAATCAGTCATCCGGCGTAACGGGAGGAAACCCTGCCATGATCGAAACCATAGCACGGGCAGGCATTGCCGTGGGTGTTGACGGGATTTTTCTCGAGACTCACCCCCACCCTGAAAACGCTAAATCAGACGGAGCCAACATGCTGCACCTTGACCTGTTAGAAGACTTGCTTACGAAATTGGTAAAGATTCGAAAAGCTATCGTGAGTTAACTGATATTTTTGGACTGATCTGCAGAGTACATCTGCGATTATTCCCTCACGAATTTGGTAAGCGTACCTGTGAGGGGATCAAAACGTAATCGTGTTTGTGAGACAGGGACGGTGGTAATGATGCCCAGTTGATTTATCAGGAAATTTTTTCTGAAAAATACCTCATCCTCATATTCAACTTCCACTGTGGCCTCATCCGGTATCCGGTAATAGATACTGCCGGGTTTTTCCAACGGCTGGGGAGGCAGTTTGTCGGTCAACTCGTGCGGCACAACCCGGATATTCACCATACTCCCGTCGGGCATTTCCAGCAACGACTCGTTTACTTTTCCCTTTGAAGGGGTATAATATATCGTTTTGGATACCACCGTTTTTTTCTTCTTGCCGAGGAACAGCTCGAGGTAGCTGTTTTCCAGTTCTTTCAACTTGCCGTCCATGTAACTCATGCTCTCGCCGTAGTTCACTTCCTGATAACCCGACAACAGGTTAAACCGTGCCTCCCGTATGGCCGTGATTTGTTTTGCGGCTTCGTCTGCACGGTCTTCGGGCGTTTTGTCAACCCATGAGGTTTTGAAAAGAAATTGCTCAATATTCACCGTATCTATGGTAATCCTCCGGATGACGGTATCTATCTTTTTCTTGCGGTGGTAGTCGGCTTCATACGTGAATCCCTGTTCTCCTTCCCCTATGATGAAAGTCTGGTCAACATTTACGGGCATGGGTAAAGGAAGCCCTTCTTTTATATCATCCACGGCGAGCAGGGTGCCGAACGGGGTAAAATGAAAAGCGGGAGCCGGTTTTTCATCCTTTGTTTTTTCTGCGGTGTAGGAAATATAATAAAACTGACCGGGATCGGCTTCCACCTCGGGGAACACATCCACATTCAGGATGTTGTACTCATTGGCCGTGGTTGAAATATAATCGGACGTGCCGAGGTATTCTTTGGCATAATCGGCAAAAGGACCTCGTATCTTCTGAACTTCTTCATAAACAATGCTGATCCTGAAAACAGTTTGCGGCAAACTGTAAAAAAAACCGTTTGAAGCCGTGTTCACATTACGGTCTTTTACTTTGGTTACGACAAACTGTCCGTAAGTATGCTGCCCGGCAAAACATATAAACAACAGAATAAGGGCAATTGATCGTTTCAGTAAGCTCATAATGGTTTGATTATTTTGAGAATTTCAAAAGTACGAAATAAAATAAAATTTTAGTTATATAACTTTTGAGCATATTGTACCGGCGACTTTAGTCGCCGAATTATCTTGACAAAAACCACTTCTTTACGGCGACTAAAGTCGCCGGTACGGAAAATCCACCTGAAAAATTTTTACCTCATAAACAACAGTTCCCTGTATTTGGGCAACGGCCATATCTCGTCGTCAACCAGCACTTCCAGCTTATCCACATGTTTCCTGATCTGTTCAAAATAGGGCAAGACCGTGTCTTTATATGCAAAAGCCCGTTTGCTTATGTCCTCAATTGTATTGGCCTTTTTGCGGGCTTCCGTCATTTGTGCAATCCCTTCTTTAATGGCAGAAATGTGATCGGATATCTCTTTGATGGAATTGAGCTGACCGCGCGAAAGTTTGACAAACGACTTTGAATCGAGCACTTCTTTGAGCCCCTGCGCATTTTTAATCAGCCGGTTCTGGTACTGGATGGCTGTGGGCAAAATATGATTCAGCGCCAGATCACCCAGCACACGCGATTCAATCTGTACCTTTTTCACATACTTTTCCATTTTGATCTCATAGCGGGCATGAAGTTCCGTTTCATTCATCACTTTATGGCTGTTGAAAAGATTGATGGTTTTTTTGGAGATGAAGGCCTGCAAAGCTTCGGGTGTCGAGCGGTGGTTGGAGAGTTTCCGTTTTGCAGCTTCTTCCACCCATTCGGGGCTGTAAGAGTTTCCTTCAAAACGGATGGGTTTCGATTCCTTGATGTACCGTTTGAGTACGTCAATGATGGCGTCGTCGCGTTTCATCCCACCGGAGGTGAGTTTATTCACTTCAGTTGTAAACTTTGTAAGCTGGTCAGCCATGATGGTGTTGAGTACAAACATGGGTTTGGCCGTGTTGGCGCTGGAGCCTACAGCCCTGAACTCGAATTTGTTACCCGTAAAGGCAAAAGGCGAAGTCCTGTTCCGGTCGGTATTGTCGAGCAGGATTTCGGGAATCTTGGGGATGTTGATCCTTGAATCAAAATTGTTGCTGTTCTTCAGAACCTCTTTTAACGGTGTCTGTTCGATGGCATCCAGGGTTTTAGTGATCTGATCGCCGATAAATACTGAAATGATAGCCGGCGGCGCTTCGTTGGCTCCGAGACGCAGATCATTGCCCTCGGAAGCAATGCTTGCCCTGATCAACTCTTCATTCTCATGAACGGCTTTTAAAATGTTCACAAGGAAAGTAATAAATCTAAGGTTGTCTTTCGGGGTTTTCCCCGGCGACAACAGGTTGATCCCCGTATCGGTTGACAATGACCAGTTGTTGTGTTTGCCCGACCCGTTTATGCCAGCATACGGTTTTTCGTGAAGCAGCACTTTGAAGTTATGTCTTCTGGAGACTCTCTCCATCAGGTGCATGAGCAACTGGTTATGATCCACTGCGATGTTTACCTCTTCGTAAACCGGGGCGCACTCAAACTGGCTGGGTGCCACCTCGTTATGTCGGGTCTTTAAAGGAATTCCCAGTTTATGCGCTTCTATTTCCAGGTCCTGCATAAATACCATGACCCGGTCGTGGATAGTCCCGAAATAATGGTCGGAAAGCTGCTGGTCTTTGGCTGATGAATGGCCGAAAACGGTTTTTCCTGTCAACACCATGTCGGGGCGTGCATTGTAAAGAGCCAGATCAACGAGGAAATATTCCTGTTCCCATCCCAGTGTCGGGAACACCTTGTTTACGTCCCGGTTGAAATAACGACAAATTTCCACGGCTACCGGATCAAGCGCATTGATTGAGCGTAACAGAGGTGTTTTATAATCCAGCGATTCGCCGGTATAGGAAACAAAAATGGTCGGGATACAAAGAGTGTTGTTAATGATAAAAGCCGGCGATGTAGGATCCCATGCCGTATAGCCGCGTGCTTCGAAAGTACTCCTAATTCCACCGCTGGGAAAACTTGATGCATCGGGTTCCTGCTGGATCAGCGAACTGCCTTGGAACTCTTCGATGGCCTTTCCGTTACCAAGCGGTTCCATGAAAGCATCGTGCTTTTCAGCTGTGGCTCCAGTTAACGGGTGAAACCAGTGGGTATAATGCGTTGCCCCCTTGCCGATGGCCCATGCCTTGATGGCTGAAGCAATCTGGTCGGCGACTTTGCGATCAATCCGCCCGCCTTTCTTGATTGAATTCTGTACCATCTCAAATGCTTCCTCGGTGAGGTATTCACGCATAACAGATGTGTTAAACGTCATCGAACCAAAATAGTCGGATACTTTGTTTGAGGGATATTCAATCTCCAACACCGGGCGATCGAATGTTTGTTTCAATGCTGCAAATCTGAAATTTGACATACTTATTCTCCTGTTAATTTATTTTGTCTTATCAATATCAATCCTAAAATTGTCAGCAGTCCGTTCACGATCAGCAATTCAAAACCGAATTTATATCCGGGAATCACAAGTTCCGAAAAGTGACTGATCAAATAGGTAACCACCGGCGCCAGAATGGCCACCACGGGAACCCATTTGTCTTTCACCCGTCTTTTGGTAAACAACCCGAAGCTGTACAAACCCAGCAGCGGACCGTAAGTATAGCCCGCAAAAGTAAACAGTTGTTGTATAACGGACTGATCGTTAATTAATTTAAAAATAACGATGACAAAAATAATGATTAAGGCCATGATGAAGTGAACCTGCTTGCGCTTTTTTCTCAACAAGTTATCATCATGTTTGTATTTTTTATCCAGTTCCAGGATGTCAATGCTGAACGAAGTGGTCAACGAGGTCAGTGCGCTGTCGGCGCTGGAATAGGCTGCCGATATCAGGCCGATAATGAAAACGATCCCTGCAACCACGCCAAGCTGCCCGAGGGCAATGGCCGGAAAAACATGGTCGGCAAGCTCCGGTAACGGTACATAAAATTTGACAGCATAGATGTAAAGCACTGCGCCGAGGAACAAAAAAACCAGGTTAACCGGTACAAGGATCAGACTCAGGGTGGTCATGTTCTTTTGAGCATCTTTCACATTGCGGCAACTCAGATTTTTCTGCATCATATCCTGGTCAAGTCCCGTCATGGTGATGGTAATGAACATTCCGGCCAGGAACTGCTTCAGGAAAAAACGGGGATGGTTCACATCGGTTTCCACGATCCTGGAAAACTTACTGTCGCTGACAATGTTAATCATTTCGGACAATCCGACATTCATCTGTTTCAGGATAATGACAATGGTGATGACAACCGCGGCAAGCATGAATGTGGTTTGCAGTGTATCGGTCCAGACAATGGTTTTAATACCGCCTTTCATCGTGTAAAGCTGGATAAGCAACATGAACAATACTACTGTCAGCCAGAATGGGATACCGTAATGATCGAAGACAAATACCTGTAAAACGCTCACCACAAGAAACATCCTGAATGAAGCGCCGACAACCCTGGAGAGCAGAAAGTAAGAAGCGCCTGTTTTGTAAGCGCTGTTGCCAAAGCGATTATCGAGGTAAGTATAAATGGAAGTGAGGTTCAGTTTATAATAAAGCGGAAGCAACACAAGCGAGATCACGGCATAGCCTGCCACATACCCCAGTACGATCATGAAATAGGTGAAGCCCGTCTGCCCTACCCAGCCCGGAACGGAAATAAAGGTAACTCCTGATAAAGAAGCCCCGATCATTCCGTAAGCCACCACGAGCCACGGTGATTTTTTGTTTCCGATGAAAAAGCTCTGGTTGTCGGCTTTTCGCGAAGTGACCCAAGATATGGCAAAGATAGTTGCCGTATAGATCAGAAAACTTATGAGGATCAATCCCGGGGTCATATTGCTGGTTGCTGCTTAATTTAGGGCAAATCTAAAAAGGAAGAAAGTCGAAATGACAAAAGCATGGGTGATTTATTCAACAATTCGCCGAAGGTTATCAAAAGTTGCCAAATGAGCCGGAATATTTATGATTAAATCGTTTGCAGGGATTTGCCAAATGTTTTCTTCGATATCCGGGTAAAGGTTTTATAACATGTCGTTCCTACGGAACTGTTTTATTTGCAATGTAAGCCAGGGACTTGCGTCCCTGGCAAGAACATATCATCCCCATGGGATGAATTTTTACAATATTGATTTTTTTGCAATACAGTACAACGGATAAACATTATGGCTTTCATTCACTTATCTCTTGGGTT
>JAADID010000098.1 GCA_013151505.1 Chlorobiota bacterium
GTCATTTGTGGCGTCACCAACGTTACAGGTTCCTGTCAGATCCATCGTACCCTCAACAAGCACATTTCCGGAAGTAGTAAGCGTAGCCCCCGAACTAATAGTTAAAGTAGCACCTGAATTCACCGTTATCGTAGATGCTGCACGACTTCCCGTAGCAACTGTTACATTGTAAGGTGAAGGGATAGTTACATCATCTCCGTCAACCGGTACCCCAGAAGGGCTCCATGTGGATGTAGATGACCAATTTCCCGTGGCAATTGCTGTATAAGCAGCACGGGATTGGGAAAAAGCTGAAATCGCGAAAAATAAGATCGCGCTAAGAAGGAGTAGTTTTTTCATCATACAATAATTTTTAGATTAAACAATCTGTTAATTTTTGGCAAATATATATAAAATCAATCTGCTTGTCAAAAAGAATCTTTTTTTTAATGCTATTATTATGTGTCTTAAACAAGTTATTAACAACGTTTTATTAATAATGTTAATAAAAATCTTATTATTATCTCGTAGTCTTGAATCACCGCTTGCGACAAAAGAATAAAAACGGTTTGGGGGGTTATACGGCATAAACCTCACAGGTGTTGCATTTTTAGTAAAAATATTTGATCTGGTCCGGCAAAAGGATCTCAAATAAGCCAATAACCAGAACTTTTTTTTAATGTATTCGGTAAAATTTTATTTCAAAATCTAGATTTTTTATTAACCATATTTGCCAAACATCTGTCAAAAGAAAGTAAAACCGGTTATGAATCGAATAATCTTCTCCGGAAAACATTTTAATTTTATATTTTTACAACAGAACACTGAAAACCCAACACCATGAAATTAAAATCTTCTTTCGCTTTTATTTTGATTTTTATCACACTTTCTGCGTTTGCCGATAACGGAGATACGATCGTCGTCCGGACAATTGACTGGGAAACACCCGTTTTGCCTGGTTGGAATTCACCCCGTTCAGGGATATATCAGTTTCCGGGCGATACCGTTTCCTTTTCAAAAATATTGATGTATTACACCCTGAAATGCGACCCCGGGCAAAACCCGGCCTGCGGTGAATGGGATTATACCACGCATACAAAAATACTGGAACACACAGGGATTTATGATTCTAATTTATATTACCACCCAAATTATCTGGTGAATAACTCCAGTCCCGACAGCTTTATGTTCATGAATGACTCTTCTTATTTTTATGAAGCCTTATTGGAATATTATAACTACACTGAGCCAACATTCAGTTCACCGGTTGGAACAGGTGGATTAAGTATTGAGTTTCAACAGGGAAATAATTATAAAGACGGAAAATGGCAAACCATTTACACATCCGGTGATTTATCAACCGCCGGTTTTGAAAGCGGGGATTTGACAGGTATAAAGATCAATTTGACAAATGGACCTCTTCGTTTCAAGCATTTTACGATCCGTATTCAAAACACTTCATTATCAATGCTGCCAACTGATTCACTCAAATTAAATGGCTTTGAAACAGTATTTAGCCGGAATGTTGAACTCACCGAAGGTGAGAACGAGCTAAGTTTCGGCTTTCCTTTTTTCTGGGATGGAAATTCCAATGTACTCGTTGAATTTTCCTGGTCAGGCTATTTCGGAGACGGTGAAATTGAAGCAGATGAAATTGACAGCATCTTATCTGTCCAATCCCTGAAATCTGATTATTTTCTTGATTTTGAAGGCTGGGACTATATCAATGTACCCGGCGAAGCTTTTGCAGATGTTGACAGCGCGATAACAATTTCTTTCTGGCAATACGGAAATCCGGCCATACAGCCGGCAAAATCGTCTATAATAAAAGGTGTGGATAGTGCCGGTCACCGGATTTTAAACATTCACCTGCCCTGGAGTGACGGGCGAATTTACTGGGATGCCGGCTGGAACAGTGGTTATGACCGCCTGGACAGGACAGCCGAACATGATTCGGATTATGAGGGTAAATGGAATTTCTGGGCATTTACCAAAGACGTATCTTCGGGAATTATGAGAGTTTACCTGAACGGTGAACTTTGGAACATATCCGGTGGTAATTACCGGCTGATGAGCGGCATCACCCAATTCAGAATTGGTGCGGCAGTGAACAACAGCAGTTATTATGCCGGGATGATAGATGAATTCAGGGTATGGAATAAAGAGCTCGACGGTGAAACCATCAAAGAATGGATGTTCAGGGAAATTAACGATGCACATCCTGATTACGATCATCTGGTGTTGTACTACCGTTTTAATGACGGAGGTGGTTTTAGTGTGAAAGATGACAGTCCTTACGGCTTTAACGGTAAACAATTCGGTTATCCGGAATGGAAAAATTATCGCGGGATAAACCGTTTTAAAAATGCCGGCAGGGTAAATAAGCGACCCCATTTGGTGCTGGAGACCGGTAATTATGATCCTGCATTGCTTGATTCAATTGTGGTGGTTGACACATTTGCCAAACCACCGGTAAACATCGTATTGTTTAATCCCGACGATCCTCCGTCTCCTATGGACACACTGACGAAGTGGCCGTCCTATTATGACAACTATGTTTACGACGACAATGCACATGCCATTGATTCAACCCTGGTAGCGCCTGACAGCATTATTTATTTTGAGGACCTCCCCTATTACGGGAAACCTTTTGAAAAGATCAACAAATGGGAAATCGCCCGCTACATTACACCTTATGGAATCGGGCTGGATCTGGGAGAAGGTTTTACGTGGGTTTATGATGTCACCGACTACGCCCCGTTGTTACGTGATTCGGTTCATATTACGGCGGGCAATTTTCAGGAATTACTTGATCTGAAATTCTACATGATAGAAGGAATACCGCCCCGGGACGTGAAAAAAATTGAAAAAATATATTCAGGTTATTTCAAATTAAACCAGTTTCCCCAACTTGTTTTTCCCGACACGGTTCCGCTTTTACCGGAAGCCTCCACATTTAAAGTCAAAACAAGAACATCGGGACATCTGTTCAGCAACCCCAGTAATTGCGCAGAGTTTTGCCCTAAAATTCATGAAGTAACAGTAAACAGCCAGACGGTTTATGACTGGCAAATACTTCAGGAATGCTCGGATAACCCGTTGTATCCCCAGGGTGGAACGTGGATTTACGATCGCGCCGGATGGTGTCCGGGCATGGAAGTTACGGAACATGATATTGAGATCACCCCTTATGTTACAGGCGACACGGTTATTCTTGATTACAACTCCCAGCCGGATTATTATGGCGCTTATGTTCTGGAAATGCAACTTTTTTCTTACGGGGAACCGAATTTTATCTTAGATGCCGCTGTGGATGATGTTATAGTCCCAAACAACAAGAAAAGGTATTCAAGGGAAAACCCTACGGCATCCGCACCGGTAATTGTGATTAGCAACCGCGGGGCAGATACTTTAAAGAAGCTGACCATTGAATATGGCCCCGGTGATACAAGAAAAATATTTAGCTGGACAGGGAACCTTTCTTTTATGGATAAAGAAGAAATAGCCCTGGAGGCTTTCGACAGAATAGAATGGGAAAAGGGAAACGGTGTGTTTACCGTTCATGTGAGCGAACCGAATGATGCCCCGGATCAAAACACGATAAATAACAACTATAAAACAAATTATGATCTTCCGGTCCTTTTACCCGAAACCTTTGTCATTGAGCTTAAAACCAATAAAGCGGCGAAAGAAAACAAATATGAATTATTGACTAATACCGGCGAGCAGGTTTTTGTTAAAGATGAGTTGGATCCTGTGACGGTTTACACCGATACGGTAACATTGCTCAAAGGGTGTTACGATTTTTATTTATATGATTCGGGGAATAACGGTATTTCTTTTTGGGCCGAACCACAATACGGAAACGGCACTTTAAAATTCTTCGATATGGACGGAAACCTGATCAAGTTGTTTAATCCCGATTTCGGCAGTTATATCCATTATGGTTTTTGCACTATCAGTTCTTCAGGTACTGGTGAAACAAACACAACCGGATTTACATTTGACGTTGTTCCAAATCCCAATCATGGACGCTTTACACTTTCTTACATGATGAACGAAGAAGAAACATGGCACATTAAGATTTACAATACATCAGGACAAGAAGTCTGGAAAGGGGAAATAAATGACAATAAACAAGGGAATTTTATTTTAAACCATAAACTCCCGGCGGGCATTTATGTTATAAGAGTAAAAAATAAAGGAAATATTATTTCACGTAAATTTATTGTCACAAAGTAACTGCTGGCAGGCTGAATTCAAATTGACCGGCCTGTTAAAAAAGATTATTTTATTGATCGAATGGAAATCATTTTTCCGTTTATCGAAAAGGTTACAGGGAATTATTAATTTTGAGCAAAACTTTAAGCATTGATTCCGTTATTTATAGAAATTCGCTTACTGGACATTGTTGATGTCTTCCTCGTTGCGGTTTTACTTTTTACACTGTACAAACTGATAAAAGGAACCGTTGCGATCAACATTTTTCTGGGATTGGTTTTGTTGTTCCTTATCTGGCGGATCGTTTTGGCCCTCCAGATGGAATTGTTATCCAGTATTCTGGGCGCATTTATAAGTGTGGGATTGGTAGCGCTTATCATTATTTTTCAGCCGGAAATCAGGCAGTTCTTATTTGCAATGGGCAATGCCAATGTTTTTAAACAATATGGTATTCGTCCTTCTATTTTAAGGAAATTCCTGAAAGTAAAAAGCGGATTGAATGTTGATGCAGTTGTGGCAGCCTGCCAGAAAATGTCAGAGATGAAAGAGGGTGCCCTGATAGTCATTACAAGGCAAAATGAGTTGCTGCAGTTTATATCAACAGGTCAGTTGATAGATGCAGAAATTTCCGCCGCTTTGATCGAAAATATCTTTTTCATTAATTCGCCGCTCCATGATGGTGCCATGATCATCACCAATAACAGGATCAGAGCGGCAGCTTGCATACTGCCGGTGACAAAAAAGAAGGTACGTATTTCATTTGGCTTGCGGCACCGGGCAGCCATCGGTGTAACCGAAATGTCGGATGCCATTGCTATTGTTGTCTCGGAAGAAAACGGGAAAATATCATATTGCACACAGGGGGATATCATTTACGGTTTAAAGCCGGTTCAACTGCAACAACAATTGCTCACCGACCTTGGAATGATCGAAAATGAAATTAATGAAACCTGAAGCAGCTCAAAATCATTTCACGATTCATAAGCTAACACTTTAGTCGGTATAATAGTCAACAACTGCCGTTTTGCTCACAATTTTTTTCATAAAATCAAGCACCTCCACATGAGCCGGATGAATACGGTATTTATTCAACCCGTTTTCATTATCAAATCCTGCTATCAGTACCAGGTCGAATGCGGACGGTTTTGTGCTGACGTTCAAGCCGACCTCCATACTTTTCAATTCAGGTATCTTTGTAATAAGGTCGAGTAATTTTGATTTGAACTCGAGCGATAATTCCTTTACATTCATGCGGTCATTAAAACTAACCATTACAATATGCTTCAACATTTTCAATAAAATTAAAAGTTTTTTTGAAGTTGTTTAACGTTTGATAAACTTGCCGGCGCCCGTTACTTTTCCCGAAACATTACTCAATCTGTAAAAATACATCCCCGCATTAAATTGGGAAAGTTGAAGTTGAATACTTTTTTGTCCATCGAGTTTTTGGATGAGCACTGCTTGTCCAAATTGATTAATCAAAATCAGTTCTCCTGTTTGTGCTTCTGTAAACTCAATATTCAGTACATGGGAAACAGGATTGGGAAACACCCTGGTTTCCGTCCTGTTGCTTTCATAAAATCCAACCGGAAGGCTATTCATAAATGAAACGTAAGACACATCACCGGTTTCTTTGTCAATTTCCATTTCGAACAGTTCAAAACCGATACTCACATTGTCTGTCCACCATGAATAGGTGGTTGAGCTGTCTTGTGTTACAGAAAAAAATATCCAGGTACCGGTTCCGGCCATCATGATAAATGTGCTGTCTGTTTCCATTTCATCAACCCTCTGGCGCAAAACGTCAAAAGTACCCATGGGAATGGTAAGTGAACCCCAGGCATCAACGTTGGTTTCTTTCTCAATTGTATTTTTTATCCAAACCGAATCTACTTCCGGTTCTGGCAACGGAAGCTTAAAGGCGGTGATGTATGTTTCATCGTAGCTGTCTCCGTAAATCAACGGAAAATCAAGCAAGATGTTTTCCGGATCAAAATGCATGAGTACAGTATCGTCATCTTCTGTTAATCCGGCCATTCCTATCAATGAAAATTTATCTGTATTTCTTGTCGTATAAATAAAAGAGCTGTCGTTGG
>JAADID010000225.1 GCA_013151505.1 Chlorobiota bacterium
AAGATCATCTGGCCTATTCTTATCGGATTGGTTGCCAGCGCTTATTTGCTATACAGAAACTTTAATCCGGAAAGTTTTTCCTTTGTTGAATTTTCGTGGCAGGTCGTCTTTTTTCTTTTCATCGCCATTCTGATGATGGCTGTGCGGGATGTATCGTATATGTACCGTATCATTGTGATGACCGACAACCGGATGAGCTGGCGGCAGGCGTTCAACGTGATCATGCTGTGGGAATTCAGTTCGGCCATATCTCCTTCGGTTGTCGGCGGGACAGGGCCGGCGATTTTTTTCCTGCACAAAGAAGGGGTCAATGTGGGTAAAAGTACGGCGGTTGTGCTGGCGGCAATCTTTCTGGATGAATTGTTTTTCATCTTGTCCGTTCCCATTGTTTATATGATATACGGGAACAATATTTTTCCTCCGGAGTCCTCGAGGATCGCCGAAATCACTTATGCGTTTTACGGTGGATATATTATTATCCTGATCTATACGCTTTTTCTGGCGTATGCCCTCTTTGTCAATCCCCACATGTTCAAATCGTTTATTTCCTGGGTTTTTCTTTTTCCCATTCTGGTCAGGTGGCGTATGCGGGCCAGGAAATCGGCAAACCAGTTGATACGGACTTCCCGTGAATTGCGTGGGAAACCGTTTTCTTACTGGGCCAAAAGTTTTATAGCTACCATTTTTGCCTGGACGGGACGTTACTGGGTGGTCAATTTCCTTTTAATGGCTTTTTTCTACCAACGCTATACCTTGTGGGACCAGTTCCTGATTTACGGCCGTCAGTTAAGCATGTGGATCATTTTACTGATCAGTCCAACACCTGGCGGGAGTGGAATTGCCGAATACATTTTCACTGATTTTCTCGGTGATTTTATTCCCAATGTATCCTGGATTGTTCCCCTGGCCATCCTCTGGCGGCTGATCTCGTATTATCCATATCTTTTCATCGGTGCCGCGATGTTGCCCATCTGGCTACGTAGGGTTTTCAGGAAAGAAAAGAAATACAAAGTGATTGAATAAACAAATTCTCTTTTCTTCGCGGCCGGGATTTCCAATACGTTTTCCAGGTATCCGGCTGGCACTACACATCCCCAACAAATCCTTATTGGTCAGGAGAAATATCGTATTTTTACCCCCTGTTTTGGCAGTAAATACATGATTTATTTTTCTGAAAAAGAAAAACATTGACTATGGAGGAAGAACAACTTTTTCAAGAATTTCCACCGGTAACGACCGAAGAATGGAAAAAGAAAATCATTGCAGATCTGAAAGGAGCCGATTACCGGAAAAAACTTGTCTGGAGAACCCCTGAAGGTTTTGAGGTTGAACCTTTTTACAGGAGGGAAGACCTTGAAAGGCTTCCCCATCCCGATACTTTTCCCGGAAAGTTTCCTTTTACCCGCGGAAAGCAGGTAAAAGGAAATACATGGCTGGTACGCCAGGATATCTATGTGGCGGACTTTGGAGCCGCGAACCGAAAAGCCCATGATTTGCTTGACAAAGGTGTTGACTCCATCGGTTTTCGCTTTCATCCGGATTATGTTCCACGTCCCGGGGATATTGAAAAGTTACTGAAAGAAATTGACGGGAATTGCATCGAGCTGAATTTCAGCACACATTATCCGGTTGAAATGATTTCGGCACTGGAACAGGTCGCACGGAAGTATCAATGGCAATTGGATAAGCTGAAAGGTTCCTTTGATTTTGATCCGTTTGGCCATTTTAGCCGTTATGGACGATTTTACCAGTCGAAAGAAAAAGATTTTGATACGCTGAAACAGTTGATGGAAAAATTATCAACATTCCCGTATTTTCATCTGATCACTGTGGACGCCACTTTGTTTGCCAATGCAGGGGCCGGAATTGTCAGCCAGCTTGGTTTTGCCCTTTCCAAAGGCGCTGAATACCTTACTTTTCTGACGGGTGAAGGAATGGATGCCACACAGGCAGCTTCACACATTCGTTTTCAGTTTGCGGTGGGTTCAGGCTACTTCATGGAAATTGCCAGGTTCAGGGCGGCCCGCCATCTATGGGCGCACATCGTCAATGCATACGGTGTAAAAGAATCCAACAACCCCGCCATGTTCATCCATTGTGTAAACTCAAGATGGAACAAAACTTTGTATGATCCTTATGTGAACATGTTGCGGACTACTACGGAAACCATGTCTTCGCTCATTGCAGGGGTTGATTCAATGGAAGTACTGCCGTTTGATGAAATTTTTGAAAAGCCTGCGGAGTTTGCCGAACGCATTGCCCGTAACCAGCAGCTTATTTTGAAATATGAATCCTATTTTGACAAGGTTAGCGATCCGGCAGCGGGTTCTTATTATATTGAAGAACTGACAGATAAGCTGATCAGGGAAGCCTGGAAACTTTTTCTTGAAACTGATGAAAAAGGCGGGTACCTGAAAGCATTTGAACAAGAATTCATTCAGAATCGGGTAAAAGACGAAGCAAAACAAAAAAGTCTGGATATTGCCCGGCGTAAAAGGGTTTTGCTGGGAATCAACCAGTATCCCAACATTACCGAACATCTTGAGAACATTGATTTTTCAGTTTTTGAAGAAGAGAAGGAAACCGGTAACGTTAAAACGATCAAACCGGTCAGGGGGGCTGTTCCGTTTGAACTTTTGCGGCTTAAAACCGACCTGTACGCACAAAAAAATCCCCGTCCGGTAGTCTGGATGCTTACCTACGGCAACATGGCCATGCGCAATGCAAGATCGCAGTTTGCAGCCAATTTTTTTGGTTGTGCCGGATTTGAGATCGTCAACAATCCCGGATTTGAAACCGTTGAAGAAGGAATTGAAGCCGCCCAAAAAGCAAATCCCGATATTGTTGTGATTTGCAGTTCGGATGAGGAATACGGCGAGACTGTGCTGCCTGCTTTTCATGCTTTGAAGGATAAGATGATCGTGGTGCTGGCCGGATATCCTGAAGGCCTCGTTGACCGGTTGAAACAGGAAGGCATGGAACATTTCATTCATGTACGGTCGAACTTGCTGGAAGAATTGAAAAAATATCAGCAATTGTTAGGAATCAAATAAAACTTGAGATCACAATTTGTGATCTTAAATGTGAAAATGGACGAAGTAATCATATATAACGAAGAAAAAATAGCTTCACTGATCTATATTATCAGAGGGAAAAGAGTAATGATAGATTCAGATTTGGCCATGATTTATAAGGTGGAAACCAGGACTTTAAATCAAGCGGTTTCACGAAATAAAGAACGCTTTCCGGAAGATTTTATGTTTCAGTTATCAAAAACAGAATTTGAAAACTTGAAATCACAATTTGTGATGTCAAGTTGGGGAGGCAGAAGATCGTTACCGTTTGCTTTCACGGAACATGGTTCATTAATGCTTGCTTCGGTTTTAAAAAGCAAAATTGCTGTTCAGGCCAGTATTAGTATTGTACGAGCGTTTGTTAAATTGCGTGAAATACTGTCAACCAATAAAGATTTGGCCAATAAAATTGCAGAAATGGAGAAAAACTATGATGAACAGTTTAGAGTTGTTTTTAGTGCAATCAGGCAATTAATGGAAAAACCGAAGCAATCGGAAAGAAAACCTTTGGGATATAAATACAAAAACAGAAAATAACCTTAAAATAATGAAACCGGATTTTAAAAAGATAAATATCAACGACCTGCCGGCAAGTCTGCCCAACCCTGCTGAATGGGAAGCTGAAAACCAGATAGGTACTGACTGGGAGACCCCCGAGCACATATCGGTAAAACCGGTCTATACCCGTCGGGAATGGGAAGGCATGGAACACCTGGATTATGCTGCCGGGTTGCCGCCTTTTTTGCGTGGGCCTTACTCAACAATGTATGTCACCCGTCCATGGACCATCCGGCAATATGCAGGTTTCTCAACCGCTGAAGAATCCAATGCTTTTTACCGCCGCAACCTGGCAGCGGGCCAAAAAGGATTATCCGTGGCTTTTGACCTTGCAACACACCGCGGATATGATTCGGATCACGAACGGGTAGTCGGTGACGTGGGGAAAGCAGGTGTAGCCATTGACTCGGTACTGGATATGAAAACTCTTTTTGACGAAATTCCTTTAGATAAAATTTCCGTCTCGATGACCATGAACGGCGCCGTATTGCCGGTGATGGCTTTTTACATCGTCACAGCGCTGGAACAGGGAGCCCGTCTTAAAGACCTTGCAGGCACTATCCAGAATGACATTTTGAAAGAGTTCATGGTGCGAAACACTTACATTTATCCACCCGGGCCATCCATGCGCATTATTTCCGATATTTTTGAATACGCTTCGGAAAAAATGCCGCGGTTCAACTCCATTTCCATTTCGGGATATCACATCCAGGAAGCCGGTGCCACGGCAGATATTGAGCTGGCCTATACACTGGCTGACGGATTGGAATATGTACGTACCGGCCTGAAAGCGGGACTGAAAATTGACGAATTTGCTCCCCGTCTTTCTTTCTTCTGGGGACTGGGTATGAATCACTTCATGGAGATTGCCAAACTCCGGGCTGCCCGTATGTTATGGGCAAAGATCGTAAAACAGTTTAATCCTTCCAACCCCAAATCGCTGGCATTACGTACCCATACCCAGACATCGGGATGGAGTCTTACCGAGCAGGACCCTTTCAATAATGTAGCGCGAACCTGCGTCGAAGCCATGGGAGCGGCGCTGGGGCACACGCAGTCGCTGCATACCAACGCGCTGGACGAAGCCATTGCCCTGCCAACCGATTTTTCTGCGCGTATTGCCCGGAACACCCAGATTTACCTGCAGGAAGAAACAGACATTTGCCGTTCGGTTGATCCGTGGGCCGGATCGTATTACGTGGAAAAACTAACCCATGAGATCGCTCACAAAGCATGGGAACATATCCGTGAAATTGAAGAAATGGGGGGTATGGCCAAAGCCATTGAAACGGGTCTGCCCAAGATGCGCATCGAAGAAGCTGCCGCCCGCAAGCAGGCTCGTATTGACGCTCACAAAGACATCATTGTGGGGGTTAACAAATTCAAGCTGGAAAAAGAAGACCCCATCGAAACCCTGGAGGTGGACAATACAGCGGTCCGGGAAGCCCAGATCAAAAGGCTTACCCAACTGAAAGCCAACCGCAACAGCCAGGATGTTCAAAAAGCACTGGATGCTATAACGGAGGCTTGCAAAACCGGGAGCGGCAATCTGCTGGAACTCGCTGTGGATGCTGCCGGGAAAAGGGCCACATTGGGGGAAATTTCCGATGCCTGCGAAAAAGTATTCGGAAGGTATAAAGCCGTGATCCGGTCTATTTCGGGAATCTATTCATCGGAAGCAGGAACAGAAGGTTCTTTTTTGGAAGCTCGCAAGCTGGCGGATCAGTTTGCCGAGATGGAAGGCCGGCGTCCCCGTATCATGATCGCCAAGATGGGGCAGGACGGACACGACCGCGGAGCCAAAGTGGTAGCTACCGGATATGCCGACATCGGGTTTGATGTAGATATTGGACCATTGTTCCAGACTCCTGCCGAAGCCGCCCGCCAGGCAGTGGAAAACGACGTTCACATCCTGGGGGTTTCAAGCCTGGCTGCCGGACATAAAACCCTTGTTCCGCAAGTGATCAAAGAATTGAAAAAATATGGCCGTGAGGATATCATGGTCATTGTCGGAGGCGTTATCCCACCACAGGATTACCGGTTTCTGTATGATGCTGGTGTCGTGGCAATTTTTGGCCCGGGAACTGTAATTTCGGAAGCGGGAAAAAAGATGCTTGAATTATTGATCAAAGCCCGGAATCCCGGTAATTAATCTTTCATCATGTATCTTTTCCAAAGTTCAGAACTTTGGAAAAGATTATAAAATTCACACTAAACACAAACAGCCGCCAGGATTTCCCGACGGCTGTTTTTTCAAACAATGTTTGAAATGGACAATCTTTTTATTATTCGCGCCTTTTTTAATTCATTAAAACAAGCTTTTTCACTGCTGTTTTATCACCTGCCGAAACTTTTACGAAATAGTATCCCGGTGTAAGCTGTGCACCTGTATTGCTTTTACCATCCCAGTAAATCATTTGACTTCCTGACGGTTGATTAACATTTTTTAATGTGTAAACCAACTGTCCTGAAGTGTTGAAAATATCCAGAGATACATCTCCGGAATGTACCAGGTTGAAGCTGATCTTTGTGGCTCCGTGTGTCGGATTGGGATATACACCCAGCACAATATCATTCACTTCGTTAATGGCTGTCGGTTCGTGCATATCTTGCAGCAGCGGCAGCAGCTTCCAGAGTCATATCAGGAATGTCATCATTGGGGTCGTCATTGTGGCAACCCAGGCAGGAATAAGCCGGGCTTAAAGAAGCTTCCCTGGTATCATCATCCTTAACCCATTTGCCGTCTTCGGTAAACATTGATTCGGTGTTCGGTGTGATTCTGAAAAGGTGTGAACGGATATCACCTTTGTAACCGCTCTGTCCGCGGGTAGTACCTGATTTGTCAGCATAAGGCATGTGGCAGTCAATGCAATTCGCACCATCTCCATGATTTTTTGTTTCTACTTCATTTGCATGGCATGTTCCGCATTTAAGCTTGATTCCGTCACCGTCCCAAATCACCCTTTTGTGCTGATCGTGACAGGTCAGGCAGGTAAATCCGGCATCGTAGTGCGGGCCTGATACAAACTCATCCCACTGTTACTGTTCATGATGCTTTACAAAACCTCCTTTTGCATCAATATGGTTTGTATATCCCCGGTTATGGCAGGTTCCACAAAGGAAATTGGGGTCATCGCTGTCGTTACTCGGGGTTTGAAGTACACCATATCTTTCCAGTCCGCCGAGCGAATTGTCGAGATGTACCTGCTCGTAAATAAGGTCAATATTATCTGTGGTAGGCGCTGCAACATGGTCACTTCCCGGACCATGGCATGCTTCGCATCCCACTCCCCCTTCTGAAAATGAGCCCAGACCGGGTACACCACTCAGCCATGTTCCTGTTGTGTCACCTCCGGTCGTATGGCATTTGAAGCAACCGTAATTGTAAATTTTAATGTCTTCCGGGTCGTAATTTACCCAGCCATGGAATACACCGTCGTAAAAATTGATCTGGTTATGTCCCATTCCCGCATCCGGAAACGAACTACCGGCCGTGCCGATAAGATGCCCATCTGTACCTACAAAACGGGCTTTCCAGCCAAATCCGCCAATTACACCGGCGATATCAGCCCATGTATGCGTGCCATCACCCAGGCTGTCCATCCACTGGTCCTCAAAATTGGTTACAAAATCCGGATAAACCGGTGGCTGGTTGTTTTCAATTATGGTAAACTTATAGGGGTGCCCGGTGGTTACCCACTCATTGTAGTTTTCAGAGTGGCATGTCTTACACACCTCCGAACCCACATAAGTTTGCGCTTGTATCCAGGTAAAACTCCCTAAACCAAGCATCATAACGAATAAAAAGAGTAGATTTTTCTTCATAACTTATTGATTTTAATTAAACTGATTTTAAAAATTCGAAACGCTCTGTTTCAATTTCAATTGCAAATAAAAATATATCTTTATTATGCCAATTATTAAAAAAAAATGTTTAATATTACATGCTTAAAGAGTAAATTGATACCATTGTTTTGAGCTATCTAATGGTTATCTTTGATTTTTATCATTAATATATTGATATATGTCAATATAATATTTTATACAGACATTTGATTTTTACCGATTATCCCTTTTGAAAAGAAAAAAAGTCATGTATATAGAGAATTGGCATTGCAGTAATCTTGTTTTCAAAGGTCTTACAAAAGACGAGTTGGCATTATTGGATCAAAACAAAGTTGATGTTCACTACCAGCCTGATGAAATTATTTTTAAGCAGGAGTCGCCGTGCAGTCACGTTATCTCATTTTATGAAGGTCAGGCTATGGAATATCTCGAAGGTGGTAAAAATGATAAAATCATATTAAGATTGATCAAACCGGTGGAATTCATAAGCGGAGCAGGGTTTTATTCGGATATGAAGCATCATTTTTCTTTGAAAGCGATAACCCGTGCAAGTGCATGTTTTATTGACATGGGGATCATAAAAGAACTGATCTCAAAAAATCATGCATTTGCCAATACATTCTTAAAAATTGTCCACGATAATCTGATCTTTTCCTATCAGAAATTATCGAGCCTTACCAGCAAATACCAATTGGGACGGCTTTGTGAGGCACTTCTTTATCTGTCGAATGATTTTTACGAGGCCAACCCGTTTGAACTGACCATTTCAAAACCTGATCTCGGGGCAATGTCGAATATGTCGAAAGAAAGTGCTTACCGACTGTTGCATGAGCTGGAAAAAGATGGCCTTATTCTTGTTAACGGTAACCTCATCACCCTCTTGAATTCCAAACGCCTGGAAGAAATCAGCCGCAACAGTTGACCCGTTTACTCTCCCACCTCTCCGTTTTCCGATAAAAGAATGGCAACGGTTTTTGAACCCGGGAATTGTGCCAAAATAATGATAAAAATCGAAGTGATAGGAATGGCAAGGATCATTCCCACTATTCCCCAGATGCTTGACCAGAAAGCCAGTGAGACCAATACTGTCAGCGGGCTGATATTAAGGCTTTTCCCCATCATTTTGGGCTGTACAAAGTTGCCAAGAATGATCTGAATGATTTCGAGAACGACAAATACATAAACAAAATTAATCAGGTTCCCAAACTGAAAGACAGCCAGCAAAGCGGGTAATAAAGAAGAAATAAACGGGCCAATGTAAGGAATGAAATTCAAAATAAATATTAAAAATGCCCATAATACCGGAAAATCAATACCCATGATCAATAAGGCAATATAACTGACTACCGCAGTTAGAAAACTAATGAATATCATTGAAAACATATAGGCCCGTACTGATTTATCCACTTTATCAATGAGATCAACGAATCTTTTGTATTTCGTGTTTTTTTCAGGAAACAACCGGTCTATCTTTATAAAAGCAGCAGCTTCCTCCAATAACATAAAAATCACATAAATCAGTATCACCATAAAAACGGTAAAAAAATTGGAAAGCGAATTAACAATGTTGGTCGCAATTGCCGCAATGTTTATTTTGGCTACCGATTGTTGCACATAATCCATGATTTTCGGATTCTTGAAAAAATCGCTCATTTGCGAAACCATACCTTCCGTTTTTTCACGGTACTGTGGAGCCACATCATTAAATTGTTCAATATTCACGCTGATCATCTGGAATATCCCAAAAAGAACCAGGACTATCACAAAAAAAGACAATAATCCCGTTAACCATTTCGGAATGGATTTACCTTTGATTTTAATCTTACCCATCACCCTTTTCAGTTCTTTGATAATGTACCATATCATCAGGGCAAAAACAAATGGTTTAAGAATGTTTTCAAAATATATCAGTAACAAAATGGAGAGGGCAATGATTGAAAATGAATAAAAAACCGTTTGAAGCGAGCTGTTGTTAAGATTCTTGTTGCTTTCGTTCATCAACAGATTTTTTTTATAAACGTTACCGGGCATACACGGAGGGGTAAAGATACACGTTTTTTAAAAAAGGCCATTTCAAACCAATATTTTATTGTTCTTCTTAATTCAGCCGATAATGTTAATCTACTGTTAAATAGCAAGCTGCATTTAACCTTTCGATTATCTTTACCGCGTTACTAATTTGTATAACTAATAAAAGAATCATGAAAAAATTACTCACATCTGTTGTGCTGGGTTTCTGCACAACATTACTTGCTATTGGGCAGTCTGATTACAAAATGCTGGAACTGGTCTATTTAAAACCGGTAGCCGGTGCCGATCTTGAAGCAGCCTCGAGGGTTCTGGCAGCTCACAATAAAAAATATCATTCCGAAGACCCTTACAAGGCTACTGTCTGGTCAAACCTAACAGGGAGCATGGTAGGCACATGGGTCTGGGCTATGTACCCGGCTACTTTTACTGCTTATGATAACCGTCCTTCCGGTAAAGACCATGAAGAGGATTGGAACAAAACCATTAACCCCTATTTTGAGATTGTGGCTAACGAATATTGGCAGGAAGATGACAAACTTTCTTATTTCCCTGAAAATTACAGCTTGGGGACCAAGGTTGTCTGGACAATTTATGATGTTAGACCGGGCGATAACTACCGTTTTAAAGCCCTTTTGAAAAAGGTGGCAGAGGTTTACAAACAAAAAAAGTACGAGACAGGCTTTGTGGTTTACCGAAACCAGTTTGAGAACAAAGACGGAAGAGATGTTGCTATTGAAACAATGTTCAGCAATTGGTCTTTCCTGGATAAAGACAATAAACTGAAGAAAGATTACGATGAATTGCACGGCGAGGGCAGTTGGTCCGAACTCATTGAGGAATATCGTGATATTGTTATTGCATCGGAAGATGAATTATCCGTAATATTACCTGAAATGAGTGTTGAATAATTTAATTTCAACAAAACTGTTTTAAAACAAAATGATGATCATTAAACCATGATCATCATTTTTTATTTTATGTGTTTTGATTAAATAATCCAGACATACTGATTGTTCAGGATCAGGAAAATGATAAGGATAATGTTGGCAAGGATACCGTAACGGGTATCAGGCAACCCGGTTGTACAAAGAATGAGAGAAACAATGACAGCATACCAGATATACCCACTCCAGACAACTGCTCCTGCCAACAGGTCATAACCTATATAGCCAAAGCCAACAGCAGTTAACAAATAAAAGAACCCGACCAGCCGGATGCCGTCTTCACCCAATTCAAGATTGCCGGGGTACAATGTGGTTTTATAAGGGATGTTTTTATCTTTCAGTAACCGCCAATAAACCAAAAATCCTACAAGGTGTGCAAAGCCATGCAGAAAAAGAAAAATTGCTAAAGCTATTTTCATATCGGAAATTTGTACGAAAAACTATCCATCGGGTTTCCCGGAATTACATATTGAAGCAAATATAATATTTTGGCTTGACCTGAATGAGAAAAATAATGTTTTACCGCCATCTGTAATTTTTTAGGATATTTGCACGCCGGAAAAAGAAAATTTAAAATCATTATATAATGGAAGAACATAACAAAAAAGCATGCCTGTTTTGTAACCGTGATGCCCAGCAGGTACCATTGGTTCAACTTGAATACAAAGGACAAAACTATTACATTTGTCCGCAGCATATTCCTGTTTTGATACACGACCCGTCACAACTGGAAGGCCTTTTGCCCGGCGCTGAAAATATGCAGGCGGGTTAAATTGGTTTTAGGTCTGGAATGAAGAAGTTAGTCAGCTGAAGTTGGTGCAATTGGTGCAGTTGGTGCAATGGATGCATTGTTTAAAAATACAGACGATTGCACACTGAAGACTGCCGAGTGATTAAATATCATCCTCTCCCACATTATCCATTGAAGAATTACGTTCTCTTCTTGTAGGTTTGAAATTATTGAAACGATAAGAAATGGTGATGGTGATGGCGGGAGATTTGGGCCGGTACAGGGTGTGTGTATAAAAATCTTTGCCCTCGGAAATGAATTCACGTTTTGCCGTACTCAGCAGATCACGGCCCTGTAATGCGACCGAAAGCGAACGGTTCAGAAAACTGGCTTTCAGGGCGGCATTGAGGGAATAATAATCAGAGCTTGTCCCTTGCGCCGTAATGGAAGAACTGTTGTAACGTCCGCTCAATTGAAATTGCCCGTTTTTCCA
>JAADID010000223.1 GCA_013151505.1 Chlorobiota bacterium
ATATTTGATTTCCATGTTATCTGTTATTTCAATACCTTTTGTCAAAATTAATTGTTATTTCGTTTTCAGCACCTCAAAATAAGATTTAGCCTGAATATGAATGAAGAAATGTTAACAAGTTGATATGGCAACTTTTTTATGGATTTGGATGTCTGTATATAAACAAATATTAAAATTGTTAAATTTTTTTTGCTATGATTGTTAGGTATAATAAAGAAAAACTGTAAATTGTGCCTTTTATTTTAAACCAAAAACTAATTATAAAATTAAGCGGAAGAATATGAAAAAAAGAAATTTACCCCTTAAACTCTTTTTGGTTTTCATTATTTTGGGAGGATCCCTCTTTAGCTTTTTCTCTTTTATGGAGGCGCCAGAGCAATCTTCCTGCAAAAAAAGTGACCAACTTTTAAATGAAATTAAACCGGCGACAGAGTTTTTTTCCAAAATCAGAAATAATCAAAACACCGGCTTGATCATGCCGGCCGACCTGAAATTGGTTTCCGAAGAATTGGAGAAGGTTTCGGTTTCAAGGGAATTGAATCTTGAATGGTTGCAGCTTGGGCCTGATAACATGGGCGGGAGAACCCGTGCCATATTATTTGATCAGGCTTCCGAAAACGGATCCGACATTTATGCCGCAGGTGTGTCAGGAGGTATTTTTAAATCCGAAAACCAGGGAACAACGTGGAAAAAAGTGAACCTGGATTCGTATAACCTGTTTGTGACCTGTATGACTCAGGCACCAAATGGAGATATCTATGCAGGAACAGGCGAAAGTTTTGATGCACAGCTTTATACAGGCCTGGAACAGATGGGCTATACAAGCGGCTTTATGGGTACCGGCATTTACAAATCTGCCGGCGGGGATAATTTTTCATTGCTCGAATCAACTAAACCTGACTTTAACAATATTGAAAGCGACTGGGCATTTGTCAATGAGCTGGCAAGCGACCCAAACAACAACAGGATTTATGCCGCCACAAATACCGGGTTGAAATACACAATTGACGGAGGTACAACCTGGAAAACCGCAAAGGACAGCGAAGGAAATGAACTGAATGGTTTTGCATGGGACGTGCAGGCTGGTTCTAACAGTGTGGTTGTTGCTTGTGTTGATAACCTCGCCTATGTTTCGGCGAACGGGGATGTGACCAGTTTTGTACTGCGTTCCACAGGAGATTCGGTAAGTCTCCCCAATTCGGATGTCGGACGCATCAAGTTTGCGATCGCTCCTTCCAATCCTTCAATTATTTATGCGAGCGTAATAAAAGAAGACGGCGACCTGAACAGTGTTTTCCGTTCGGAAGACGGCGGCCAGACATGGAGGGTGATATTACCTTATACCGAGAGCGTTGATATTTTCAGTAAACAGGGAATATATGATAACGCTTTAACAGTCTTTCCGGAAGATCCTGACAGGGTTTTGATCGGGGGTATTGACATGTGGCAGGGGAAAATGTTTCAGGAACAGGGCTATTTTGAGTGGAAATCTGTTTCACAAAGCCTTCTCGGGCCTTTATTATCTAATTATTTGCATGAGGATCACCATACCTACGTATTCTTCCCCGGTTCAAACAGCCGTTTTATGGTAGGGACCGATGGCGGTGTTTACAGGGGCGAGTTTGCAGGTGATTACTTTGTTTACGAAACCAGTAACCGGAATTATTTTACAACCCAGCATTATGCTGTGGGAATATCGGGCCTGAAAAATTATGTGATCGGCGGTACCCAGGATATGGGTACAATCAAAATTACCGGCAAGTCAAATACAAAAAAAGAAGGGGAGCAGATATATTTAGGAGAAGGAGGCCCAAGCGCTATTTCGATCATTAACCCTGATGTAATAGTCATTACATCAACAAAGGGTGTAATCAGACGATCAGATGATGGCGGCGTCAATTATTCTGTGGCAGGTCAGTTTCCGGGCTCGGATATTACAAATATCGGATTCAGGACACCGATCCTTCTATATGAAAACTTCAACAATACATTCAGTACCGATTCAATCTGGTATCATGCAAGGAAAGAGATACCCGGGGGAACAACAATTCAGGTAAGAAGCCATAACGGCGGACAACCTTTCTACTATACCACACCCGATGACGTGGATTTGTTGCCTGGAGACTCAATTCAGGTACAGGATATCGTAACCTGTTATCTGTTTGTTGGTGTTTCTAATAAAATATGGTACACAAAAGACCTGCTTCAGTTTGATAAATCTCCCGAGTGGTTTAGAATTTCGGATGCAACATTCGGCATGCAGGGGGTTCCTTACAGCCTGGGACTTTCAGGTGATGGCAATCATTTGTTTGTAGGCACCGATAACGGAAAGCTTTACAGGATATCAAACCTGAATAAGGCCACAACTTTTGAGCTGGCTGATGTTTCAAGCCCTGCCTGCATAGTTTCCACCCAACCCATAGAACTTCTTGTTCCGGGAACAACCGAAGAGATTACCCAGGTGATTACCTCGGTTTCAGTAAATCCGGAAAACCCGAATAAAGTAATGCTGACTCTCGGCAATTACGGGAATGAACTCTATGTTATGTATTCCGAAAATGCACTGGATCAGTTTCCGCAATTCGGATCACGTCAGGGCAATCTGCCGCACATGCCGGTTTACTCGTCAGTTCTTGAAATGAGTAATCCCGATATTGCGATTCTGGGTACCGAACATGGTATTTTTGTTACGGAAAATATCAGCGCCGAATCACCCTCATGGAAAAAGGGTCAGACGGGTATGGGAAGTGTGGCCGTTTTCGACTTGAAACAACAATTGGTTTCCCAGCCTCCCATGCGGGTTAAACTGGTCAATGGAAATGAGGTGACTTACGAAGATTATCACGGAACAACAAACTGGGGAAGTATTTATGCGGCAACATACGGAAGAGGACTTTTCAGGTGTGATAATTTTTACCAGGTCGGAATTGCTGACAATCCGGTAAAACACAATTACCAACAATTGAAATTATATCCGAATCCTGCTTATGATCACACTGTGCTCGAACTGAACTCAGATAATAACAAAGATATCAACCTGTATATTTACGACCTGACCGGAAGAATGGTTCATGCTCAAAAAGTCCGCCTGATCAAAGGGGTTAATAAAGTGAGAATTGATGTGAACGGGTTTAATAAGGGAACTTACATTTTGCGTGTTATTTCTGACGACGGAAGTTCTTCCTCGAAATTTATTGTTAACTAATATGTGAAAAAGTTAAAATTATGAATATGAAAAATATTTATTCACTGGTTATTGTTCTGTCCGTTTTATTTTCTGTCCAGTTGATGGGTCAGAGCAGAATTTATCCGCCAAACCTGCGTTCACCCGAAAATGGTGCGACAGGTCAGGATCCTCTTGTAGTTCTTGACTGGGACGCTGTGACCGGTCAAACCACCGATATTACTTATGAGGCACAGATAGCTACTTTACCTGACTTTTCTGATGCAATAACGTTTGACCGTACTGAATTAACGGCTGTTGAATTTGCAAATGCCGAGTTTAACAAAAAGTACTACTGGCGTGTTAAAGCCTATGATGCAGATGAACCGTCGGGATGGTCTGAAGTATGGTCTTTCAGGATAATAAGCGCTGTTAATGTTAAAAGCCCGAAACTCGGAAAAGAAGTTTACGCCAATCCCGAAATCAAATGGGATCCGATTACCGGATTAACGAAATATGAGATGCAGGTAGATACCGTTTACGACTGGAATGTCGGAAATACGGAAACCACAGATGATATTTTAGGGGCGTTTTTGCTGGATGATAACCATGCCTGGATAGTTGGCGAAGGAGGGTTAATAAAATTTTATGATGGTGTGTCATGGTCAGACCAGGATGGGGGAACAACCGAAAATCTTAATTCGGCATTCTTTATCAGCGCTGACAACGGCTATGCGGTGGGGGATAACGGTACGGTTATTCATTTTGACGGAACTGCCTGGTCACCTGTTGATGCGGGGACCACAAATGACCTGAACTTTATTTATTTTCCTGACCCTGATAATGGTTGGGCCGTTGGCTCTTCCGGTTCGGTTCTGAATTATTCATCGGGAACCTGGACAGAATCCACTCCCGGCAGCAAAGAATTATTCGGCGTTTTTGCATTAAGCACTACAAACGTCTGGGCATGTGGCGCCGGTAAAATAGTTATGCATTTTGACGGAACCGGCTGGACAAGCGAAGAGGTAGGAACCAAAGACCATTATGCCATTTGGTTTACCGATGCCAATAATGGATGGGTAGTGGGGAAATCGGGTAAAATAAGCTATTTTAACGGTACGGAATGGAGTGATCAGAAATCAGGAGTTAACAAAGATTTGTATGCGGTATCTTTTAACGGATCAAATGGCTTTGCAGTTGGGAAAAGCGGAACCATTCTTCAGTATCTTGGCGCCTGGCAACAAAATGCCTCACTCTCCGAAGATAACCTTAACGCTGTCTCGCTTAACGGCTCTGCCGGTATAATTGCCGGAAATGGCGGTTATGCGATGACAAGAACAGAAGGATTTGACAGTCCTTATGCTCATTTTGTTAACGTTCCTCCCGATTCTTCAACATTTCTACTTGAAGATCTACCGTTCGGCGCGGATATTTATTACAGAATGCGCGCGATGCACCCGGCCGATACTACTGAATGGTCGGCAACCAGGATGATGACCACGTATGCCACTGTAGAGTTAAAAGACCCGGATAACAATCTGACCGGAACTGATCTTACCCAGCTTTTTAAGTGGACGGAATATGACGGCGCCTCACAATATTTCTTTGAAATCGCCCAGAATGAGGATTTTGAAGAATCTTTCTCTTTCGCCTCCGATTCAAACTCCATTAATTTCAACACTTTTTATTTTAATGCGGAATGGTGGTGGCGTGTGAGAGCTGCCCATAAGTTTGACTTTTCCGATTGGAGTGAAGTATGGACATTTACAACAACAAATACGGTTGCCCTTGAAAGTCCGGAAGACAACGCGGAAAATGTTACTTTTTGTCCTCTTTATAAATGGCAGGAAATAAAAGGTGTTACCGGTTATCAAATTTGGATTGACACAACAACCGAATTCCAGGACGCAACAAAAGAAACGGTCAAAACACCTTATTTTCAATGCAAGTCTCCTTTGGAGAGGGAAAAAAGATATTATTGGAAAGTCCGGGCGATCTCAACGCTCGACTCTTCGGACTTCAGCCCCACATGGTCGTTTATGACAGAAGGTTATACCGGTATTGAAGATCATTTTGGGGACAATTCAATTGAGATTTACCCGAATCCGAATAATGGAATCTTTACGCTAAGGGTGTACAGCCCTGCCGGAGAAACTTACGGGATAAGTGTTTTGGACCTGGCAGGCAGGCAGGTCTATTCCGAACAGATGGCTACCAAACCCGGCGATAACCAGATAAAACTGCATATCACCGGTATCAGACAGGGGATGTATATGCTGCATATCAAGCAGGGGAATAATGAGGTTTCCAAAAAGCTTTTCATTAAATGACAAGGTAAAAAGAAACTGTCTAAAAAGTCCGTAGTGTACCCCTGTGCCTGCTCCGTGCTACTTTGTGTTATAACTAAATAAAAGCTGTTACACAGAGTTTCACAAAGAAGCCACAGAGAACCGCAAAGATTTATTAACCCAAAATTGTCATTTAAATGTGAACTCTATAGGCGGTCATTAGGGTAAATAACTTGCAAGGCATTGAAAAAGAATTATCTATGATAACAATTCGCATAAGAAAATCTAAACTCCGAGGCTTCGGAATAAGATTTTCTAACGCGGGGTTAACCCAGATACAACCCACGTGCCAACACACACGTCATTAGTTCATTCTTCCTAATGACGAATCTGGGTTAATCACTAATAACTTTAAAAAAATGACTTTTTAGGCAGTTCCTTTTTTTATATCTGATGATCATCTACTTCTTCACCACCTTCAGACTTTCCACCTCTTTGCCGTCAATGTACATGACGATGTGGTAGATGCCCGGGGTCAGGTAGTTGCCGTTTTGGTCGGTGCCGGTCCACTGGATTTCGTCGCGGCCGGGCGGAGTGTGGCCCGACTTGAGGGTTTTTACGCGCAGGCCGCCGGTGTTATAGACTTCGATGCGCACGTTGCCCGCTTTTTCCCACCGGGCGGTGATGTAAGTGCCCCAGTCGAACGGGTTGGGGGCGGCCGAAAGGTGTTTGGGCTTTCGTTTTGCCGGGGGGCGGTATTCGGG
>JAADID010000213.1 GCA_013151505.1 Chlorobiota bacterium
ATATCGTTGGCACCTTACGGGTTGCCAAAGCGGTGCTTCCGGGCATGCGCGCACAAAAGTCAGGGTTGATCATCCAGGTCAGTTCAACTGCAGGCAGGGCGGCCTTCCCGGGCTTTGGCATATACAATGCCAGCAAATGGGGGCTTGAAGGATTGAGCGAAGCCATGCGTTATGAACTGGCTCCGCTTGGCATTGATGTCGTGATTGTGGAACCGGGGCCTTTTGCCACTAACTTCTTCGGAAACATGGTAGGTGCCGACAATGGCGAGATCGCCGCTGTTTACGGGCATGTCGGAGAATTCATGGACGGGTTTGGCCAGCAGGTGGCGAGCATGTTCGAGGACGAGAATGCCCCTACCGATCCGATGATTGTGGTAAAAACATACGAGCAACTGATTAATATGCCTGCCGGAAGCCGCCCGTTGCGGACAATAGCGGGACTCGATTTTGGGTACCAGGCGCTGAATAATGCGGTGGAACCCATCCGAAAAGCAGGTCTCGAAACCATGGGGCTGGCAGGTTGGGACGGACCGCAAGCATGAACAGTAACTGTCACTAAAGATAGATAATTAAAAAAATGAATGATACTGAATTAATAAAAATATTTACTCACTAAACTATTTGTAAAATGGAAACATTGACTAATCAACAAACAATAGCACAGGAGGTAATGGTTGAAGAACAACTAAACCCTTCGAAGATCATGCAGACAGGAATGGGATTTTTTGCTTCCAAAACATTGCTGACAGCGGTTAATATGGAGCTGTTTACCCTGCTGGCCGATAATGAATTAACTGGACGGGAAATTCAGTCAAAGTTAGGTTTGCATCAAAGAAGTCTTTATGATTTTCTCGATGCAATGGTGGCTTTGGGCTTTCTGAACAGAAACGGATTGAAAGAAACGGCTTTATACAGCAATGCCGAAGATACTAATTTGTTTTTGGATAAGAACAAACCGGAATATATCGGCGGAATTCTCGAAATGGCCAACAACCGGCTTTATCCTTTCTGGAATAATCTGGAAGAAGGATTAAAGAGCGGAGGACCGCAAAACGAAATAAAAAACGGAGGGGAATCCATTTTTGACGCCTTGTATTCCGACCCGGAAAAACTTACCGAATTTATCGCGGCAATGGGTGGGGTGCAAATGGGAAATTTCATCCGCTTTGCCGGTGAATTTGACTTTGCCGGTTATTCTACCCTTTGCGATATTGGCGGTGCGGGCGGTTATCTCTCTGCGCAGGTTGTCATGCATAACCCCAACATGCGTTGTATCTCATTTGATTTGCCGGAAGTGTCTCCAATAGCGGAGAAAATCCTGAAAAAAATGGGCGTGGCCGATAAAGTAAGCGTTGTGTCGGGTGATTTCTTTACGGATGATTTTCCGGAAGCCGATATCATCACCATGGGCAATATTCTTCACGACTGGGGAACAAGCGACAAGAAAATGCTTATCAAAAAAGCGTATGATGCCCTGCCGGAAGGAGGCGCTTTAGTTGTCATCGAAAACATCATTGACGATAACCGCAGCGAAAATGCTTTCGGCCTGTTGATGTCGCTGAATATGCTGATTGAAACCGGTGAAGGATTCGACTTTACCGGGAAGGATTTCGATGGATGGGCTAAAGAAGCAGGATTTTCAGATACCTGGATCATTCCGCTGACAGGCCCCACAAGCGCTGCGATTGCAGTGAAATAAATTTTTCCGACTACTCTGTAGAATACCCAAAAAACCGGCAAAGTATAAAAATGAATGAAAATATCCGGTGTGTCCATAAAATGGCTTTTGGGCAGATCATCACTTTCACTTAACAAGTGGCTCAACCACATTTTCATGTACATTTGTTAGTTGTATTCAAACATTGTACATGAAGATCATAACTGCATTTCTCGTTTGCCTTATGATTGTGTTTGGTTTAACAGCCAACATTCTCTTGGCACAGCAGATAGAATTTATAAAAGGGGCTGACGGTTCTGTTCTTGATGAAGTGGAACAATCCGGTGGAATCTATTTTGAAGACGGTATTGAAAAAGAGGCTTTGACAATTTTCAAAGAACACGGTTTCAACACCATCCGCCTGAAATTATGGCACACGCCGGAGAATGAATACAACAGTCTGCCTGATGTGTTGAAAATGGCAAAGCGCGCCAAAGAAAAAGGATATCGTTTAATGCTCGATATTCATTATTCCGACACTTGGGCAGATCCCGGACATCAGTCCAAACCGGCTGCGTGGGAAGGATTACCTTTTGATGTTTTGAGCGACAGTGTTTATCAATATACCAAACGTGTTATCGCGGCTTTCAGAGACCAGAACACACTCCCCGATATGGTGCAGATCGGCAATGAAGTATCCTGCGGTATGCTGTGGGACGACGGCAGGATTTGCGGTTCATTCATCAACCCTCAACAATGGGAACAATTCGGCACACTGCTAAAACAGGGGATCATGGGTGTGCAGAACAGCCTGGATACGGGTGAACAGGTTAAGATCATTATTCATTTTGACGACGGCGGGAACAACTTTGGTTGCCAGTGGTTTTTTGATAATCTGCTGGCGCAGGATGTTGATTTCGATATCATCGGATTGTCATTTTATCCCTGGTGGCACGGAACCCTTTCCGATCTTGAATTTAACCTGAATGATCTTTCCTCCCGTTATCAAAAGGACATAATCGTAGTTGAAGGCGCATATCCCTGGACACTGGAGTGGGCGGACAATACAACCAATATTGTAGGTGCCGAAGAACAATTGCTTCCCGGTTATCCGGCAACGGTGGAAGGACAAAAGCAGTTTTTACAAAAGATCATGGGTATCATTAAGAATACATCCGGAAACCGGGGGAAGGGTTTTGTTTACTGGTCACCCGAATGGATCCCCGGACATCCCGGCTCACCCTGGGAAAACCTGGCTTTGTTTGATTTTCAGGGAGAAGTGCTGGAGTCTGTTCGCGTTTTTGAGGACGTTGCCGCAGTCAGTGAAAATAAGAATACCTCACTGCTGTTTCGGACAAAGTGCGTGCCCAACCCTTTCCGCACCTCTGCGACGATAGAATTTTCATTAATCCGGCAGGCCGATATTTTCATCCGGGTTATTGATCCGTTGGGAGTCATGATCAAATCCTGGGACTTAAAAGGACTTGACCCCGGCAGGCATACGATAGAGTGGGAAGCTTCAGAAGTTCCGGCAGGCGTATATACGTGCATTTTCAGCACAGACCTTTCAAAACAAAAAACCCATATATTGATCCTCAAACAATAGTAGTGATTATGAAAAGAAACATTCTGATAATTCTGTTTTTGGCAATCTCGACAATTCTTTTCCCACAGGAAAAAACTGACAGGGGTTATATTGTAAAAACCGGCGACAAAGCTCCTGATGTGAAACTAACGCTGACTACCGGAAAAACAATCCGGTTAAGCGACCTGAAAGGGAAAGTCGTTGTGTTGCAGTTCACCGCAAGTTGGTGTTCGGTATGTCGCAAAGAAATGCCGCACCTTGAAAAAGAGGTCTGGCTACCTAACAAAGACAAGGATTTTATGCTGATCGGTGTTGACTTTGACGAACCGTTAGAAAAAGTGATGGTTTTCAAAAAGCAAATGAAAATCACTTATCCGATGGCTTTGGATCCCGGCGCGGAAATTTTTTCTTTGTTTGCCAGAAAAGAAAGCGGAGTCACACGCAATGTGGTCATTGACCAGAACGGAACCATTGTTTTTCTGACCCGGTTGTATGACAGGGAAGAGTTTGAAAAAATGGTTACAAAAATAAACCTGCTCCTGGAGGAGTGATCATTTTCAATTCCAGGTGTTGATCGGGTAAAGGAAAAAATTGTTGTTGATGACCACCGTAAACTGGTTCACACAAGTACCTTCACCTGGAAAGAAAACACGCGAATTGTATTTAAAAGAATCCGTATGAACAGAGGCGGGCCCGTTTTTAAGAAAATTGCAGATGTAATTGTTAATCAGAACCGAATCGGGCTCAATGGAGCTTTCATAAGAAAGTCCCTGATTTGTAGATCCGTTCAGAGTGCCCCAGATAGCAAAACTGTCGTTTATGGAAAAATACAGACTTGACGGGTCTTTAAATCGTAAGAAATATTGATCCATATCAAAGACAAGGGTTCCTGCGGTGTCCGATAAAACCCGTATAACTTCTTCGCCAACCAGATGATACTGATCATTTACGCCATCCGGTTTGCCCATATTTTGAATGGTCAGTTTTTTCGAGTTCAGCGGATTTTTATCATATAAAAAATTATTAAATTTAAAGGTTACCAATGCGTCCGGTGCGTTAAAATCCGTTGAGGTGGTGGCCTCATAAGAATACATCCTCCAATGACCGTATCCGTCATCTTTTCCCCAGTCCGGGTATTTAATGAGTATGCTTTTTTTGGTTAATGTGTCAATGTAATAGATATCGGCGCCATCAATTTTACTTTTACCCGTTGCGAATAACAACGAGTCGCCGATACTTTTAAAATAAGTTTTCATCAGGTCAATCATCATCTGTTCATTCTGAACAAAAGTTTTTGAAGATTCAATTCCGTCGTTGTAGTTGAACCATGAATTCTGTTCTTTATGGCATGAACCCCAAACAAGGACAAATGCCAGTAAAATGATTATATATTTTGCTTTCATCTATTTCCGCCTGTATATTTCAAAAGAATAGGTAAAATCATTCTGCTTATCATCGGTTACGTCTTCTTTCTCCAAAAGTTCCCATTCATCCAACGAAATCTCCGGGAAAAAAGTATCCGCTTCAAAATCTTTGTGTACACGTGTCAGGTAAAGTTTATCGGCGTAAGGGAGGAATTGTCTGTAAATGGAACCGCCTCCGATGATGAAATTCTCCTTTTCAGGATCCATTTTTCCGATGGCATCTTCGATGGAATAAGCCATAAGGCAATCGTCAATCTGTTCTCCCGGCACATCGGTAATGACCATATTTGTGCGATTCGGCAAAGGCCTTTTGGGTAAGGAAAAATAGGTTTTTTTCCCCATCACGATGTAATGTCCGTTGGTAAGCTCTTTAAACCGTTTCAGGTCTCTCGAAATATGCCAGAGCAGGTCGTTGTCTTTCCCGATGGCGTTGTTTGCCGCGATGGCTACGATGATTGAAATTTTCATGTTTTTTGTTAAATCGGTAAATTGGTTGAATCGGTAAATTGGTTAAATCGGTAAATTGGTTGAATCGGTTAAATCGGTAAAGTCGGTAAATTGGTTGAATCTGTAAAGTGGTTTAATCGGTAAAACCATATATTTTTAAATTAACCGGTTTATTTACAGACTAAATATTTGTTATTTCTTATCTATTTGTTTCTCAATGTAGTTAATATATGCATTTAACTTTTTTAATAATATATCAAAATCGTTTAATAACTTTTCTGACATTTTGCTTGTGATAAGTTTCCTTTTTGTCGCTTTTTTTAGCCAGGTTATTGTTTCATAAAGGGAACCGCGTGCAATGTAACAAAACTGCCGGTTTTCCTTGAAAAAATATCTTCCATAACCTTCAGAAATATTCGCAGCAATTGAATCCGCAGATTTTACCAATTGATAACCAAATGCATTTCTTGCAAAATTATCCCATTTTATGACGATGTCCCAAATCACATCACCAATATCCATACTTTTTTCATAAATTTCAAGATTTTCAATGTCCAGCCTTTTCATAATTCAAGTATTTATAAGGTTATTAATTTTTCAAATTTAAGAAAATCCCCTTCTTTTTTACTACCCTAACAGATTCAACAGGTTCAACAATTCAACAGATTCAACAGGTTCAACAGGTTCAACAAATCCACCATTCACACCGAAATCTCCCCCCTGATATGCGGATGAGGATCATACCCATCGAGAGTAAAGTCTTCAAATTGAAAATCAAAAATACTTTTAACCTGCGGATTAAGTTTCATTGTTGGAAGTTTACGGGGTTTGCGGGTAAGCTGAAGTTTGACCTGCTCCAGATGATTCAGGTAAATGTGGGCATCGCCGAAGGTGTGCACGAATTCGCCTGGCTCAAGTCCTGTAACCTGGGCCACCATCATCAATAACAACGAATAAGAAGCAATATTGAACGGAACGCCCAGGAATATATCGGCGCTGCGCTGGTACATCTGCAACGACAGTTTTCCGTTGGCCACATAAAACTGGAACCAGGCATGGCAGGGTGGGAGTGCCGCTTTTCC
>JAADID010000087.1 GCA_013151505.1 Chlorobiota bacterium
AACCAATCTGCATAAATCTGCGTCTAAAATTGACGCTGATCAACGCTGATGATACGCAGATGGAAATTATTATGAAACCTATTCTCTTTACCAAAAATCATAATCAATCTGCGAAAATCTGCGTCTAAAATTGACGCTGATCAACGCTGATGATACGCAGATGGAAATTATTACGAAACCCATCCGCAGTACCAAAAATCATAACCAATCTGCGAAAATCTGCGTCTAAAGTTGACGCTGATCAATCCAACCGGTTTTTTATTTTCCGTTTGTTTGCTTTTCTTCCTGTTTTTCTTTCTTCACCTCCACTTCCAACTCGGTTTGAATCCGGCTTAAATTGGAAAGCACTTTATTATAAATCTTTTCCATTCTTTTGGGCTTCGAATTATAATAATTGATGTTTTCGAGGAGTTGTTCTTTCGTGATATCATAATGCTCGAAAACCATTCGGTAAACAGAATCTTTATATGCTTTTTCCAGATGTTTTCTTTCGATCCTGTTACGTGCAACCACGGCCTCGGCAAGTTGAAGGTCAGTTAATATCTCCGCCATTTCAGTCGGTGAAAACAACGGGTCGGGTTCCTTCACTTTTTCCGTGTTTTCATGATAACACGAACCCAGCAGTAAAAGTGCGGATAATAAAAACAGTATTTTTTTCATCTGATCAATTGCCAACTTCTGACAGGTATTTGATACGCATCAACCTGATCTCTTCTTCGGTATATTCCGATTCGGAAAATTCGGCCAGGGCTTCTTCAACAGAATCGGTTTCGGCTTCCGAGAAATAATCATAAATATCTTCCTGGTGATATTCGTCAACGTGTTCGTTGATATAATAATTGATATCTAACCGGGTGCCCGAAGCCACGATGCTTTCTATCTCGGTAAGCATTTCATTCAATGTGAGATTTTTTGCGTGGGCGATATCCGTAAGCGGCAGTTTCCGGTCAATGCTTTTGATGATATAGACCTTTAAGCCCGACTTGTTGACCACCGACTTTATGATCACATCCGAGGGCCTGATGATCTCATTTTCTTCAACATACTGGCTGATGAGTTCCGTGAAAGGTTTTCCGTATTTTGCCGCTTTGCCTGCGCCCACACCCTGAATTTGCCGGAGTTCTTCTTCGGTAATCGGGTATTGGATGGCCATATCCTCAAGTGACGGATCCTGGAAAATGACAAAAGGCGGCAGGTTTTCCTTGTGGGAAATTTCCTTTCGCAGGTCTTTCAGCATCGAAAAGAGTTTGGGATCGGCTCCGCTTCCTTTATGGCCGCCATTTGACGTAATGATCGAGTCATCATCTTCGCCGTCGTAATCATGGTCTTTGGCAATGAGTATGCTGTAAGGTTTTTGAATAAATTCTTTTCCTTTCCGGGTAAGTTTCAGGATGCCGTAATTCTCAATCTCCTTTTCAATCAGCCGGTTGATCAACGCCTGACGGATAACCATATTCCAGTATTTGGATTCATTATCACTACCCTTGCCAAACATCTCGCTCTGATCAAGTTTTATGGATTTCACATCCCCGCTTTTTTTACCTGATAGCACATCGGCAATGATATTGGCTTTGAATTGTTGTTTGGTATGTTCAATGGCTCGTAATACCAGGCGGATATCATCCTTGCCTTCGAATTTTTCTTTGGGATTGAGGCAGTTGTCACAGGCGCCGCAATTTTCTTTAGTATATTCTTCCCCGAAATAATGTAACAGCAATCTATGCCGGCACACCGATGACTCGGCATAAGCAACGGTTTCAAAAAGCAGTTCTTTGGCAATCTCGCGTTCGGCAACCGGTTTGTCTTTGTTGAACTTTTCCAGTTTCTGAATATCGTCGTAACTGTAAAAAGTAATACAATTACCTTCGCCGCCATCACGCCCTCCCCTTCCGGTTTCCTGATAATAACCTTCAATGCTTTTGGGGATATCGTGGTGAATGACATAACGAATATCCGGTTTGTCAATCCCCATCCCGAAAGCGATGGTAGCCACGATTACATCCACGTCTTCCATCAGGAACATATCCTGATTTGTTCTTCTTGTAGCGGCATCCAGTCCGGCATGATAAGGCAACGCTTTGATACCGTTGACCACAAGTGTTTCTGCGATTTCCTCAACTTTCTTCCGCGAAAGACAATAGACGATACCCGATTTTCCGGGTTGTGTTTTGATGTATTTGATAATGTCTTTGATGACATTTTTCGTCTTCGGTCTGACTTCATAATACAGGTTTTCCCGGTCAAATGAAGATTTAAACACATTGGCATCCGGGATTTCCAGATTTTTCAAAATATCTTCCTGCACTTTCAGCGTAGCGGTGGCCGTCAGCGCGATGATGGGAACGTCCTGTCCGATGGCATTGATAATTGGCCTGAGTTTCCGGTATTCCGGCCTGAAGTCGTGGCCCCACTCCGAAATACAGTGTGCCTCATCAATAGCATAAAACGAAATATTTATTTTTTGCAAAAATTCAATGTTTTCTTCTTTTGTCAAAGATTCGGGAGCCATGTAAAGCAGTTTGGTCTTTTCTGACAGCATGTCTTCCCTGACCTGATTCATCTCCGATTTGGACAAAGATGAATTCATAACATGGGCAATACCGCCCTGTGTGCCAAAATTTCTGATCATATCCACCTGGTTCTTCATCAGGGCGATCAGCGGCGATACGACAATAGCCGTGCCGGGCTTGGTCAGTGCAGGCAACTGATAACATAACGACTTTCCCCCGCCTGTTGGCATGACGACAAAAGTATCGCGCCCTTCCATCAAATTGTGGATGATGGCTTCCTGGTTTCCTTTAAAGTTTGAAAAACCGAAAAATGATTTCATCAACTCTATCAATCCAAATTTATCCTTACTCCTGTCCATGATAATAGTTAGATAAAATTTATCTTTGTAGTGAAATATCTGTTAAAAATTCATGATATGATTTGACAATTAGAGCTTTTATGCTTTACTCCACGTTGCATAAACAAATATAATAATAATTAATCTCTATTCCGCAACTTTTTAACAAAAAAAGTTTTGAGTCATAAAAATAAAATAAAAAAGTCAGCCATAACAGCCATTGAGAACGAATATTCAGCAATAAAAAATTTGTTGGCTTCCGTTAATGATGATTTTGTGAAATCCGTTGACATGATCTATCATTCTCCGGGCCGTGTCATCATTACCGGAATTGGCAAAAGTGCAATTATTGCCCAGAAGATTGCCGCTACCCTGAATTCCACGGGGACTTCATCCGTTTTTATGCATGCTGCCGATGCCATTCATGGTGACCTGGGGATCATACGCGAAGATGATGTTGTAATCATGCTTTCAAAAAGCGGGGAAACTCCCGAGCTCAAGGTACTGATCCCGCTGCTGAGGGCAAGAAAGAACAAGCTGATTGCCATTGTCGGGAACACGGCTTCTTACCTGGCAAAACAAGCGGACCTTGTCCTGGACGTTACCGTAAGCAAAGAGGCCTGCCCCAATAACCTTGCCCCAACTTCCAGCACCACGGCACAAATGGTGATGGGCGATGCCCTTGCCATCAGCCTGCTTGAATTGCGTGGTTTTACGGCACAGGATTTTGCTAAAGTTCATCCCGGCGGGTCGTTGGGCAAACGTATGTTTCTGCATGTCAGCGATCTCGCTGTTAACAATGAGGTTCCCAGCGTGGAGAAAAACGAAAATATGAACAATGTGATCCTTGAGATCTCTTCAAAACGGCTGGGGGCCACTGCCGTAATGGACGACGGGCAGCTTGTGGGTATCATTACCGACGGTGATCTCCGGCGGATGATCCAGAAAAATCCTGACTTTTCGGAATTAAAAGCCGCAGATACAATGACCGTTAATCCAAAATCCATTGACCACGACGCCCTGTTGGTAGATGCTTTAAATGTAATGCGTGAAAATAATATTACCCAACTTCCCGTTTTAAAAAACAATATATATATAGGTATTATCCACCTGCATGATATCCTCCACGAGGGCATCTTTTAACGGTATCAATTGAATAAACGCATCAAGCTATGAAACTCTGGACCCAAAACCTGATCAAAAAGTACCACCAACGAACTGTAGTTAAGAACGTTTCGGTCGAAGTGAACCAGGGTGAGATCATCGGACTGCTCGGCCCCAACGGAGCAGGAAAAACAACGACATTTTATATGATCGTCGGATTGATCAAGCCTTTTTCGGGAAAGGTTTTTCTGGATGACAGGGAAATAACGGAAATGCCCATGTATAAACGGGCACAGTTGGGAATTGGTTACCTGGCACAGGAAGCCTCTGTTTTCAGGCATTTGAGCGTGGAAGACAACCTGCTGGCTGTCATGCAATTTACCAAGATGACCAAAAAAGAACAAAACGAAAAACTGGAATCGTTGCTTGATGAATTCGGCCTTCAGCAGATCAGAAAAAGCAAAGGTATCCAGCTTTCGGGGGGGGAACGGAGAAGAACCGAGATCGCCAGGGCATTGTCGGTAAGTCCGCATTTTATCCTGCTTGACGAGCCTTTTGCCGGCGTTGACCCTATTGCCGTTGAAGACATACAGGCCATCGTATCGAAACTGAAAGACAAAAATATCGGTATCCTGATCACGGATCACAATGTTCACGAAACATTGAGCATTGTTAACCGGGCCTACCTGATGTTTGAGGGTTCGATCCTGAAAGCCGGCACCGCTGAAGATTTGGCCGAGGACGAGCATGTCCGCAGAGTTTATCTCGGCCAGAATTTCGAACTCCGGAAAAAAGAATTTAATACAGGTAGCTGAAGCCAATAGTTAAATATATAAAAGTTAGTGATTAATGCGAATCAAGGGTAAAGTTGAAGCCTTGTGAATTAGTCTGTTAACTTTTCCAAAGTTCGGAACTTTGGAAAAGTTAAAATCCTATTTTATTGATAAAAACATTTTTATAAATTCAACCCTTGATTCGCATGATTAGTGAACCATCAGACCATTGAACAATCCTTCAACTCCTATCCTTTACCAGATAATCTGCGAGTGAAAGCAAAATATACAGCAAAATAATGACGGGAACAGCAGCCAGTCGCATGACGATCAACAGGATAACGGATAAAATGATAAAAACAAACTGTTTATAATTTTCACGCCAGCTTGCAGACCTGATCTTGAGGGAAAACATCGGGAGTTTTGAAACCATCAACAAGGACAATACCAGAGCCGATCCGGCCAGGAAATAAGGATTGGTGACGATATCGTAATAAAAGTTCTTTGTTTCCGCAAGACAAACCAGAATCATGACAGGTAAAGAAGCAAAATACAAAGCCACTGCCGGGGTAGGCATACCCATAAAAGTAGTTGTCTGGTTTTCATCAATATTGAATTTGGCAAGGCGTAGAGCTGCGAACAGGGGTATCAGAAAAGCCGTGAATGCAAGATAATTGAGCGATTCCTCACCACTTTCACCGTTGACCAGCCGGATAGTCTGAAACAATACGAAAGCAGGTGCTACACCGAAAGATACCATATCGGCCAGCGAATCCAGCTGCAGCCCGATTTCTGATTTGGCATTGAGCAGCCTGGCTGCAAAACCGTCAAAAAAGTCAAATACCGCAGCTACAAAAATCATCAAGGCAGAAAGTTTAATGTCTCCGGTAAAGCCGAAGTAAATTGAAATGACGCCGGAGAGCAGGTTAAGCAGAGTGATGAAATTGGGGATGTGTTTTTTCATAATGAAAAATTACGGGAATTCAAATTTACGGAAATAAGACTACACAGCACTCAAAATTATGAAAAACGCGAAAATATTCTCGTTATTAATTCTGTCCGATTTGAAAAGTATACCCCTTGAATAAATTATTCAAATACCTTTACCAATGTTCTGTTTTCCGGAATTTTAAACGACATAACCCCGCTTTTATTTCACCCCTTCGGGGCCGAAAAGCATTTGTTATTTATGATTTCCTTTGCGGTGCTCTGTGTCTTCTTTGAGATACTCTGTGTAATAGTTGTCACGCAGTTAAACAAAGAAGCCGCGAAGTTGTTCAAAAAGATGGCTTTATTACAAAGAAAATCTGTAAAAACCTGACGGATTGCAAGGATAATTTAATTTTGTACCTTCAATAAATCCATGAAGCACACCATCACCAATATAAGGATTGAAGATTACAACTACGCCCT
>JAADID010000279.1 GCA_013151505.1 Chlorobiota bacterium
AACGAGATGGGGGATACGGCAACAGAATACAGCAAAAAAAATCATGGTTTTCCGCTATTGACAAAACCTGTTTTTGGTATTACCTTTGAAGATTATTTACCGTTAAAATGCAAACCACTAACAAAATAAAAACGTTACAACAAGGAATAAAACCTTATACAACTGGTTTACAATATCTTATACCCCCCCGTTCGCCGTAGTCATAACAAAGCCGAATCCTTTAACCGTAATTTCAATTCCGGTAATGTCCTGAAAAAATGTTTGTCAATTCAACGCATACACAACCGACCTTTCATAGCGAAATGCATCAACATGTTCAGCCATCACAGCCACACCGTATTTTACCGGTTGGTGCGGTGTGGTCTTAACTAACCAAAATAAACCGTACTGTTATTTTTTAATATTTACTAACTAATAAAACTTAAAAAAATGAAAAAACTAATTTTATTACTTGCTATAAGTCTGTTTTCAATAACAGGTGTATTCGCACAATATACCGTTACAGTACGCTGGAATGCTGATAATTGTAACTGTAGCACCGCAACGGATTCGGTTTTCAAAGTACAACTAACGATTGCAGATATTGCCAATAATGTTCCTGATGTGATTGACCTTGATGGTTCTGCTAATGGTACTGCAAATTCAAAGGATTTTGATGTATCTGATATCGAAACATATTGTGCAGACACCAGTCTGACCTATACTCCAAGTTTTATGATTTATGCAGGTGTTCAGATGGAATGTAATTTCCCGCCTAAAATAGTAATATGTAAGGGAAAAGGTTCTTTTGGCCCATATTCTTGCCTTGATTTTTCACAAGGAGATATAATATTACCAATAATATATCTACAATAATTAAAAAAAACCCTGGCCTAGAATTTCAATAATATAGACCAGGGTTTGTTAATCTGAAAAACAGTATACTCAATGAGGTTCTTTCTGATTTTAGTTTTATTATTTTTTTCAACATTTTCAATAAATTGTCAAAATCAAGCTAACAATTGGTTTTTTGGCAGTTATATCGGTCTCGACTTTAATACAGGCGAACCCCAGTTAATGGATGGGATTTTTATTACAACTGGTACCGGAACCACAATGAGCGACACCCTCGGTAATTTCCTTTTTGCTACAGGCGGTGAAAATATTTACAACAGAAATAAAATAGTTATGTATAACGGAAACTACTTGAAAGGGAGCGGAACTTCATTTCAGGGATCTATCATAGTTCCTAAACCTGAGTCAAATAATCTGTATTATGTCTTTACAGTAACTTGGGAGGGAGCCCCGGCTGCAGCCTATGGTTTATATTACTCTGTTGTTGACATGAACCTTGATAACGGGCTTGGAGGCGTGGTTCCAAATCAGAAGAATATATTACTGGATGATGCCTGGGATGCGGCTGAAAAAGTTTTGGCCGTAAAGCACGAAAATGGTAAAGATATCTGGATTATTACACGAAAACAAATTGAAAACAGTTACGCTGCTTTTTTGCTTACAGATGCCGGTATAAATACAACTGCCGTCATCAGCCCGTCAATAGAAAGGGACATTGGTTATACCCGTGGTATGATGAAAGTTTCTTTTGATAAAAAACATTTGGTTGCTGCGTATTATGGTGAAGGGATAGAGAGCCGGAAACCTGATTTTGAAATATGTAATTTCAACGCATCATCTGGAGAAATAGAACTATTATACACTGTAAGACAATACTCCAACGAAAATCCACCTTTGCCTTATGAACCTTATTCTATTGAATTTTCACCGGATTCAAAATTATTATATGTCACTTATCAAGATGAGATACTTGAAAATCCGTATACTTTATATCAATATGATGTAAAATATTATGATGATTCATCCCAATTTGCCGGTTCAGCAATTCACATCGCATCGGGTGGGGTAAATGGTCTGCAACTTGCCAGAGATGGAAAAATATATTGTACTCAAGATCTGATAGATGGCCCGCCATATTATTTAGGCGTAATAAATAAACCCTGGAAAAGAGGTATTGATTGTGATTATGAAAGTAATGTAGTTGATATAGGAAATAAAGAAGTTTTTATAGGACTACAAAACATTTTACTTGACTATCTATACCGTTTTGAATGGGAAGGTAAATGTTCAGCCGAACCGTTTGTTTTTCAATCCAATTTCATTCCCGAGCCGGTCAACATCCGATGGAGTTTCGACGACCCGGACGCCGGGGCCGACAGCATCTCTTTCGACCTGAACCCTGTTCATTATTTCACCCATGCCGGTGATTTTGAAGTTAAAGTATCCGTGTTGTACCCCAGCGGCAGGGTGGAAAAAACCTCCCGCATGGTCACCGTCATCCAATCCCCCCAACCCGACCTGGGCCCCGATACGCTGATGTGTGCCCAGGGAGAAACCGTGCTGGATGCCGGCGACGAAGAAGGCGATTACCGTTGGTGGCACAACGGCCAACCCCTGCTCGGGCTGGATACCAGCCAAATCACCGTCTCCGACACCGGGCTGTATTGGGTGGAAGTAACCAATGCCGCCGGATGCTCCGCTTCCGACACCATCCACCTTGGACTTTTCCCCCCGCCCGGCATCAACGAAGACAACCTGCAACTTATCCCCACCACCTGCGGGGGCAGCACCGGCAAAATACTCGGATTGCAGGTAACCGGAACAGAACCCTTATCCTTCGCATGGTACGACGCCGACAGCACCCTGCTGGACACTACCCTGCTGAATTTGATTAACCTACCCGTGGGCAATTATTTCCTCCACATCCTCGACGGCAACGGCTGCACGACCGTCTCACACGCCTACACCATCGAAGATGCCGGGAACATTGAAATAACAACCGTGGAAAAACAAAACAGCCGGTGCGGACAAAACAACGGCGCCATCACCGTTACCGCTACCTCCTCCGGTAATCTGTCCTATTCTATAGACAACGGCGCCACCTGGCAGAGCAGCAATGTGTTTGCAGACCTCCCTGCGGGCAATTACTTCGTCCGGGCCAAAGACCCCTCGGGTTGCGAAGGGGTGTATGCCGACAACCCGGTGGTTATCGAAAACATTCCGGGGCCGCAGGTAACGGCGGTAACCACCGTCCCCGAGATTGACAACCTGTCCAACGGGGAGATCAACATCACCGCCACGGCGGATACCGGACAGATTTTTTATTCCATTGACGACGGTTCAAGTTTTCAAACGGACAACGGGAAGTTCACCAACTTATCGGCAGGCACTTATGATTGCGTGGTGAAAGACGGCTTCGGTTGCGACACCGCTTTTACAGTTGAAGTCACCCGCATCATCTCGCAGCTCATCGAAGCCATTGCCGGCGACGGCAACACCTGCATCGGCAATGCGGCGGTGGTGCCGTTGAAGCTGGTCAACTTCAAAGACATTTACAAATTCCACGTCACGCTGACCTACGACACCGCCGTGCTGAAAGCCGACGGATACATCAAGGTCAATCCCGTGCTGGAACCCGGCATCCAGGTGAGCATCATCCCCGGCGGCAATCAGGTGGTCATTTCGTGGCAGGGCGATAAACCGGAAACGCTGGAAGACAACGCCACGATGCTGGAACTGGTCTTCGGCGCAAAAAAAGAAGGCCTGTCGGGCATTGACTGGGCCGCTCAGGAAGGGCAAAGCGCTTTTTTCAACGGGCAGCTCGAAGAGGTGAATGCCCAATACCATACAGGCATGCTGCGGGTGTACACCCGGCCGGAGATCATCATGGCCGGGAAAGAAGAAGTATGCGAAGGCAGCAATGTGTCGTCCAACGTGTTTGTTTTCGGCGGTTCGGGCCAGGTAACCTACCGCTGGGAAGGGCCCGACGGATACACAAGCACCGCAGACCGGTTTGAACTGAACAACGTACAGATGAACCAGCAAGGCATTTACACCCTCACGGTCACCGACACCATACAGTGTGAAGAAAAAAAGGAACTCAACCTCATTGTTCACGAAAGCCCGCAGATTGCCTTTTCCGGTATGGACACCCTGTTTGCCCAACCCGGCTTTGTCCTCGAAGCGGGCAGCGGTTACCAAAGCTACCTGTGGAACACGGGCGACACCACCGATGCCATACAAGTTGACAGCGAAGGACAGTACTGGGTAACCGTCACTTCAACGGAAAGCTGCCGGTCTGCCGACACAGTGATGGTCTTCTGGGGCGGTCAGCCCTTTTACCTGCCCAACGCCTTCACCCCCAACGGCGACGGACTGAATGACGAGTTCAAACCCGTGCAACGCTACGACCTGGTAAGAACCTATCACCTGTACGTTTACAACCGCTGGGGACAGCTCATTTTCGAGACCTCCGACATCAACACCGGCTGGGACGGCACCTACAAAGGCAACCCGGCAGAACAGGGTAGGTACCTACGTTTACAAAATCGTTTACACTTCTCCTTCCACCAGCAACGAACCGCAAACTGCGGCGGGGAATGTGACGCTGGTGAGGTGATTCCCGCTGACTTTTCCGGGGTTTGACTGACCTTTCAGGTCGAAGCGGGTTTGAGGGAAGAGACCTGAAAGGTCGGGTTTTGAATATCGAATAATGAATATCGAATGTTGAATATCTAACCTTCAACACAGCGAAATCTCCCCGGGATAAGGGTATTCTCCCGGGGGATGTCTCTCCCGCAGCCACGGGATCGACATGACACGGGTTAGTGGTGCATCCCCAAGGGTTGGCAGCCGGAGAGCTTCATTATCAGCCCTTTTATTTTTTACCTAAACTGGAAGGCGTTAATTGATTATTTTTATATTTGCCGCACAAAAAAATCCTTATAACCAAAGCATTTTATGAGTAAAAAAAGTGTCGGCCGTATAGCTCAGATCATCGGCCCCGTGATTGATGTTGTTTTTGAAGACGAAAAAGACCTTCCAAATCTTTACGACGCTCTCGAAATCACCCGCGATAATGGTGAGAAACTGATTATCGAAACCCAGCAGGCCATCGGTGAAAACATGGTTCGGACTATTGCCATGGACTCTACCGACGGATTGCGGCGCGGAACCGAAGTCGTTTCTACGGGAGGCCCCATTTCGATGCCTACCGGCGAACAGGTCCGGGGACGGTTATTTAATGTGATCGGCAAATCCATTGACGGCCTTGGCGATGTGGATTCAAAAGTCCGGTATCCCATTCATCGCGACCCTCCGACTTTTGAAGAATTGTCAACTACCAAAGAGGTACTTTATACAGGTATCAAAGTCATTGACTTGATTGAGCCTTATTCCAAAGGTGGCAAGATCGGTTTGTTCGGCGGTGCGGGCGTTGGCAAAACGGTGATCATCATGGAACTGATCAACAACATTGCAAAGTCCTATTCGGGACTTTCGGTTTTCGGAGGTGTCGGAGAGCGTACCCGTGAAGGGAATGACCTGTTGCGTGAGATGATCGAATCGGGAGTTATCAGATACGGTGAAGCATTCCTTAAAAATATGGAAGAAGGCGGCTGGGATCTTTCAAAAGTTGACCGTAAAGAGTTGCTGCAATCGCAGGCCACACTGGTTTTCGGACAAATGAACGAACCCCCCGGTGCGCGTGCACGTGTTGCTTTGTCAGGATTGACTATGGCTGAATATTTCCGTGACGGAGATGAAGAATCCGGCGGACGCGATATCCTTTTCTTTATTGATAACATCTTCCGTTTTACACAGGCAGGTTCCGAAGTTTCTGCGTTACTTGGCCGTATGCCTTCGGCAGTCGGTTATCAGCCGACACTCGCTACAGAGATGGGTATCATGCAGGAGCGTATTACCTCCACAAAACGGGGTTCCATTACTTCCGTGCAGGCCGTTTACGTTCCGGCAGACGACCTGACCGACCCGGCTCCGGCTACCACGTTTGCACACCTTGATGCCACAACGGTACTGAGCCGTAAAATTGCAGAACTGGGTATCTATCCTGCGGTTGACCCGCTTGATTCCACTTCACGTATCCTGACCCCGGATGTGGTGGGAGAGGAACATTACAATACGGCACAACGCGTTAAGAATATTCTTCAGCGTTACAAAGAATTACAGGATATTATTGCCATACTGGGAATGGATGAACTGTCGGAAGAAGACAAACTGATCGTAAACCGGGCCCGGAGGGTTTCGCGTTTTCTATCGCAACCGTTCCACGTTGCCGAACAGTTTACCAATATCCCCGGAACCGTTGTCTCCATCGAAGATACAATCAAAGGCTTCAACATGATTATGGATGGTGAAGTGGATGAATATCCCGAGGCTGCTTTTAACATGGTGGGAACGATAGAGGAAGCCATTGAAAAGGGTAAAAAGATATTGTCGGATACCAAATAGTTAACTGTTAATGGTTAATAGTTGATGGCGTTGTGAAAAACAGGTTGGCTTGATTTGATTTCGCCCATTAACCGGTAACCAGCAATCAATAACAAAGTTTATGAAAGTTGAGATTATTACACCGGATCGGGAAATATATAAGGGGGAGGCCTATCTGATTCAACTCCCCGGTATTGACGGTTCGTTTGAAATATTGAATAACCATGCTCCGTTGATCTCGGCTTTAAAGGAAGGCAGGATCAAGTTAAAAAAGAGCAAAGAGAGTAAAGACGAATTCTACGAGGTTAAAGGGGGCGTGATTGAAGTACTGAATAATAAAGTGATTATTCTGGCAGAATAATAAAGGGCTTCATTTTTTTAAACAGGCGGCATCACTTTTTCCGTTTGCAATACATTTCCACAGCATCTTTTCCTTGCTTAAATCCCATGTCAGCAGCCTTTTGCCAGTCGCGGCAGGCCAGGTCCAGGTTTTTCAGGTAATAATGGGCCAATCCCCGGTTGATGTATGCATTGCCATTGGTAGAATCATATTGAATTGATTTGTTCAGATCTTCAAGGGCTTTCTCGTACTGGTTTTCCATGCCGTAAAGCGTTCCCCTGTTATAGTAGGCCAGTCCGTAATGCGGGGCAATGTCAAGGGCTATGTTGTAATAATCCATTGCATTCTTTTTGTCGCCCATTTCAAAATAAATTTGTCCTATTCCCAGTACCGATACCGAATCGTTAATGTTATTCCTTGCGGCATCTTCATAATATTTAATGGCCTGTTTTTTGTTACCTTTATCGTAAGAAATTCTGCCGAGATAATGAAGAGCCAGACTGTTGTTCGCGTTATTTTTCAGCACAATGTTAAACTGCTCAAGGGCTTCATCAAGTTTCCCCGATTTATAAAGTTCCACACCTTTATTATAAGCTGCCTTGGCCGTTGCCATGTCAACAACCGTGCGGGTATTACTTAAAAAATTATTATTTACACTGACTTCGGCGGCAGGTTTTTTCTTTTCCGTTTTAACATCTTCTTTTTTTTCTGTTATTTTCTGTTGCCGGCCGGCATTACCGGAACAGCCGAACAGTCCTGCTGTCATCAGAATGATAAATGCAAATTTTTTCATGTTGAAACGTTTTATTAACCCGCAAATATATCAATACCACGAGAAATAAAAACAGTCATTTGCCCGGCTTAAGAAATATTAACGATTAGATAAAAAGCCCGGCAGGATGCTTGTATTTTTATTTTTTAATGTTCACATGGGCCGGTAGCGAAAGATGGGCCTGAACGAAACGCCATTTTCCGTCAATTTTCTCTAAAACCCCGGTAAACCGCATGCCCTCGTAACTGTGGGCCTGATCGTCATAAATAAAATTGTAGTTCAGCGTTTCGGCAAACCAGGCTGTTGTGGCGCAATCGTTCATCTGGATAAACTGATCGGTAGCCGAAATATAGGTGTCGTGGATCTGTTTAAACTGATTTTTTATGGCGTTTTTAATGTTGGTCCATCCAATCAGTTTTTCATCAGAATCGGTTCCGTAAAGGACAATGTCACTTTTGGGCGCCCATATTTTCTGTATCAGGTCAAAATCCTGGTTTTCATTGGCAAGAATATATTCTTCCAACAGGTTTTCAATTGCGATGAACTCCTGGGCCCTGTCAACTTTCTTTCCGCATCCCCGGTTGCAGGAATTCAGGAAGAAAATAACTGATGCAGCAGCGAAAATGAATAAAAACTTTTTCATTTTTTTATGTTTTCGTTTTTCAATTTTGATTTTCACAAACTCTGTTCAGATTAACTGATATACTGCTCTGTCAGTTTGTGTGTTTAATTAATTTTAAGGTGATATAATCTTTTTGCTCACAAGTTTTTTCTACCCGGTTTTCGTCATTCCGACGACACGTGAAATTACTACATTTTACGAAAAGAAGCAATAACTTTTGTTAAAAATCATTCACAATAGTGCTGATAATCCTCTAAAGTGTTGATTTCCTTTAAATAACTAAAATTAAAAAAACCTTTTCCGATTTCAGCTTTTATTTGTAAAATTGCACACGATTTAACCTACACACGAATCATACTAAATGCGTGATAAAACAGCAGTTATAAAGACAGATGCCGTCCTGGGAATATTCCTTTTATTTTTCATTTTTTTTCCGGGAATGATTCAGGCTCAGCATGAACAAAAAGTAGAAATTAGTGAAAAGGCGAAAGCTCAGGCCGAGGAAGAGATTTTTCATGCCGGCGACATGATCACCGAACATGTCACCGATTCATATCAGTGGGAGATTATCAAAATAGGGAAAAAACACATTTCCATTTATCTGCCTGTTATTTTATATGACCGTGGCGAATGGCATGTTTTCAATTCTGCAAAACTTTATCATGGTCATGACCCGTATCTCGGCTATTCTATCTGCGAGGAAGGGGCGAACCTGGGAAAGATCGTCAGAAAGAATGAAAACGGGGAGGAGGTGTTACCCGATCTGGATGTATCCGTCACAAAAAATGTCCTGGCCCTGATCATTTCATCCGCATTGTTGATCTTTATTTTTATTTCCGTTGCCAAATCCTATAAAAAACGACGGGGACATGCGCCAAAAGGTTTACAGTCTTTCATGGAACCCCTGATCCTGTTTGTGCGCGATGACATTGCCATTCCTTCAATCGGTGAAAAGAAATATAAAAGGTATTTGCCATTTTTGTTGACGATATTCTTTTTCATATTGCTTAATAACTTAATGGGAATTATTCCCTTCTTCCCGGGCGGAGCCAATTTAACGGGTAATCTGGCTATAACCGGAGTACTGGCACTGTTTACTTTTGTCATTACAACAGTCAGCGGCAATAAAAATTACTGGCTACATATTATCAATGCGCCGGGAGTACCCTGGTGGCTGAAATTTCCAGTCCCTTTGATGCCTATCGTTGAGATTCTCGGAATGTTTACCAAGCCATTCGTACTGATGGTTCGTCTCTTTGCCAACATTCTGGCAGGGCATATTGTGATCCTGGGATTTATCAGCCTGATCTTTATTTTCGGTGCGATGAATGAATTACTTGGATATGGCGTATCCATTGTTTCGGTCGGATTTACCATCTTTCTGGATTTCCTCGAATTGCTGGTCGCTTTCATCCAGGCTTATGTTTTTACGTTGCTTTCGGCTTTGTATTTTGGCATGGCCACCGAGGAAGCACATCATTGATCATTTAATTGTTAACTAAATAAATATACATTATGGACCTTTTAGCAATTTTACTCCAGGCGGTAGCTGACCTGGCGCCTTACGCAAAGTTGGGTGCCGGCTTGGGAGCAGGCATTGCTGCTATCGGCGCCGGTATTGGCATTGGCCAGATCGGTCGCGGAGCAGTTGAAGCCATCGCCCGCCAGCCTGAAGCTGTTGGTGATATTCGTTCGAATATGATTATCTCCGCAGCGCTTATTGAAGGTGTTGCCTTCTTTGCTATTGTAATTTGTTTGCTTATCGTTTTCTTGTAAACAAATAATGTTTTTATTCCACGGTTTTACAGCGGTTGGCTGTAAGACCGTGGTTAATTTGAATTTTTAAAAACCAATACGATATACCATGTCATTAATTAATCCCGGATTCGGAATGATAATTTGGATGACCCTTGCTTTTTTGGTGGTGCTGTATATTTTGGCTAAATATGCGTGGAAACCCATCATGAATTCATTGAAAGAAAGGGAAGATTCCATTGAAGATGCGCTCAGGCTTGCCGATAGAACACGTAAAGAAATGGAAGAACTGAAGCTGGACAACGAAAAGCTGCTCAGGGAAGCCAAAGACGAACGTGACGCCATATTGCGGGAAGCCCGGAAAATTAAAGAAAATATAATTGAAGAAGCCAAAGAAAAGGCAAACGCCGAAGCAGCCAATATAGTTGAAAGTGCAAAACAACGGATAGAAACTGAGAAAAACCGGGCAATGACCGAAATTAAAAATATCATTGCCGACTATGCGCTTGAAATTGCAGAAAAGATCATGAAAGAAGAATTGAAAGACAAAAAACGGCAATCGGCGTATATTCAGAAATTATTGGACGAAACCAGTTTAAATTAGAAACCTGATTTTAAATGAGAGTAACAGTAACACTGCTGGCAAAACGATATGCACAAGCCCTTTTCGACCTCGCTGTTGAATATAAAATTCTTGAGAAGGTCGCAAAAGACATGGAACTGGTTGGTACTACCCTGGAGAACGAACGCGTGCTAAAAAGAGTGATGGCCAATCCGGTACTGGATGCTTACAAAAAGATCAGGATACTGGATAAATTATTTGAAAAAAGAGTAGAAAAACTGACACTTAAATTTTTACAACTGATCACGCGAAAAAGCCGCGAGGAATACATTATTTTTATTTGCAAGGCATTTGATGAGGTTTATAAAGATTCGAAAAACATCATGCCCGTAGTTATTACCACTGCCTATCCGGCTGAAAAGAATATAAAAGATCAAATACTTAAAAAACTGGCTGATGTCACCAAAAAAGAACTTGAAGTTAAGGAAATGGTAGACGAAAGCCTGATCGGAGGATTTAAACTTGATTTTGAAGATTACCAATACGATAACAGCATAAAAATGCAATTGAAAAGGTTGCACAAGATCTTTTCGGAAAACCCGTATATCATTAAATATTAAGAAACAACAACAAATAACATGGCAGAAATAAAACCCGCTGAAGTATCAGCCATATTAAAACAGGAACTTGCAGGATTTGAATCGGAAGCCGTACTTGAAGAAGTAGGTTCCATTTTACAGATCGGAGATGGCATTGCCCGCGTTTACGGCATCAACAACGCCGAAGCCGGCGAGTTGGTTGAATTTGAAAAAACCGGCCTGATGGGGATTGTCCTGAACCTTGAAGAAGACAATGTTGGAATTGTTCTTCTTGGCGATGTGGAAGACCTTAATGAAGGCGATAAAGTAAAACGTACCGGCAGGATCGCCTCGCTGAACGTTGGCGAAGGGATGCTTGGCCGTGTAATTGATACCCTCGGCAAACCCATTGACGGCAAAGGGGAGATCAAAGGAAAAACTTACGAAATGCCCCTCGAACGAAAAGCACCGGGCGTAATATACAGGCAACCGGTGAATGAACCGCTCCAAACAGGTATCAAGCCCATCGACGCCATGATTCCCATTGGTAGAGGACAGCGCGAGTTGATTATCGGTGACCGTCAGACAGGGAAAACGGCCATTGCAGTGGATACCATCATTAATCAGAAGGAATTTTACGACAGGGGAGAACCTGTTTATTGTATTTATGTTGCAGTAGGCCAAAAAGGCTCTACGGTTGCCAACATTGTAAAAACTCTGGAAGATGCAGGGGCAATGGCTTATACGGTAGTAGTCATGGCTACAGCTTCTGATCCTGCTGCCATGCAGTTTTATGCTCCCTATGCAGGAGCGGCTATCGGTGAGTTCTTCCGTGATACGGGTAGGCCTGCACTGGTAATTTACGACGACCTTTCAAAACAGGCCATCGCCTACCGCGAAGTGTCGCTGTTGTTGCGTCGTCCTCCCGGCAGGGAAGCTTACCCGGGTGATGTGTTCTATCTTCATTCAAGATTGCTTGAAAGGGCTGCCAAGATCATTAACTCTGATGATATTGCCCGTAAGATGAATGATTTGCCTGATACGATCAAAGATATGGTGAAAGGAGGTGGTTCACTCACAGCATTACCCATCATTGAAACACAGGCAGGTGACGTTTCGGCTTATATCCCCACCAATGTGATCTCAATTACCGACGGACAGATCTTCCTTGAAAGTAACCTGTTTAATGCAGGTATCCGGCCGGCCATCAACGTGGGTATTTCGGTATCGCGTGTGGGAGGAAACGCTCAGGTCAAATCCATGAAAAAAGTAGCCGGTACCCTGAAACTGGACCAGGCACAGTTCCGTGAGTTGGAGGCCTTCTCCAAATTTGGTTCTGACCTGGATGCCGCTACAATGGCTGTACTGAACAAAGGAAGAAGAAACGTGGAAATACTGAAACAACCGCAATATTCACCAATGCCGGTGGGCAAACAAATTGCGATCATCTTTTGCGGTACCAATAATCTGCTGAAAGACATCCCGGTGGAAAGCGTGATCAATTTTGAAACGGAATACCTTAATTTCCTGGAATCCAAACATAAAGACGTGCTGGATGAGTTGGCTTCCGGAGTTTTGTCGGACAAGGCAGTGGATGTTTTGAAAAAAGCGGCAGCCGATATAACCGAACATTATAAAAAGTAATATCTATAGAATAAGTATATGTCAAGTCTTAAAGAAGTCAGGACGAGGATAGATTCTGTTCAGTCAACGCGGCAGATCACCAGCGCCATGAAAATGGTGGCTGCCTCAAAACTCAGGCGGGCGCAAAATGCCATTCTCGGGATGAGGCCTTACGCTCAAAAACTGAATGAGATCATCACAAATCTGAGTCATGACCTCGAAGGTTCCGGTGAGGGTACATGGTCGGACGACAGGGGCGATCATAAAATATTACTTATCCCCGTGACTTCAAACCGCGGGCTGTGCGGCGCTTTCAACATCAATGTGGTCAAAGCGGCTGTAGAACTTATAGGGAACAAATACCGGGAACAATACAAAAATGGAAACCTGCATATTTACAATATCGGGAAAAAAGGAGCCGATACCCTCAAAGCCTGGGGGTACAATATTCAAGAAGTGAATTCGGAAATTCTGGATAACCTGAATTTTGAAAATACGGTGGCCATTGCCGAACAACTGATGAAAGATTTTCAGGATAAAAAATATGACAAGATCATCATCATATATAATGAGTTCAAAAATGCAGCCGTTCAGATTTTAAGGGAACAGCAGTATTTGCCGGTCACCAGCCAGGAAACCGAAGAAGAAAAAGCAGAAACCGGAGTACAGGCCAATTACATTTTTGAACCGGACAAAGAACAAATCCTGGCAGCCATCGTTCCCAAATCCATCAAAGTGCAGCTTTACAAAGCCTTGCTCGACAGTATGGCTGCCGAACACGGTGCACGGATGACGGCCATGCATCAGGCCACCGAAAATGCCGACGAGATGCTCAAGGACTTACGCTTATCCTATAACAAAGCCCGCCAGGCGGCCATTACCAAAGAAATTCTTGAAATTGTCGGTGGTGCCGAAGCACTCAGAGGTTAACTTTTTAGGAAAAGATAAGATTTTAAACGCTGGCGGGAATACCTGCGTTTTTGTATTTTTGCACCCCAAATTAAAATCAAAGAACTATGAATCCAAAAGTTGAATCTGCTTTAAACGAACAAATCCAGAGAGAAGAATATTCGTCGCGCCTGTACCTTGCAATGGCCATCTGGTGCGAGGTAAACGGTTATCCCGGCGCGGCCGCTTTTCTTTATGAACATGCCGAGGAAGAACGCATACACATGCTGAAACTTGTGCATTTTGTGAATGACAGGGGCGGAACGGCAAAACTGATGCCTGTTGATGCTCCCCCTTCCGATTTCAAATCATTGGAAGAAGTGTTTCAGAAAATTAAAAAACACGAAGAATTCATTACGGAATCCATCAACAACCTTTACGGTATCACCGTTGAGGAAAAAGATTATACTACAGGTAACTTCCTTCAGTGGTACATCACCGAACAAATCGAAGAAGAAAGCCTGTTCAACACCATCCTCGATAAGATTAAACTGGTAGGGGCTGACAAGGCCGGCATGTTCCATATTGATAAAGAGCTGGATGGTATGACGACCGGTGCGGGTGCTGCCGGAGAAGGAAACTAACGTACCGGCGGCTTCAGCCGCTGATCGAGATAAGATATAAGTTAAAACCCCATGGCCGGAACCATGGGGTTTTTTATTGACTTGCTATATATTTATTAATTCGGCAAGTTGACTTGCCATATTTATATTAATTTAGCAACTTTAATTATGCTTTTTATTATCAGCTAAAAAATATCACGATGATTAATATATGGTTTGACAGGCATTATGAAACACAAAAAGAGATTTTATTTAAAAAAGGAAAAGTTTTTGTCCTGACCGGCCCCAGACAGGTTGGAAAAACAGAAATGATTGAAAAAATGATTTCCGGAAGCCAGGGAAAAATCTTTAAAGGAACTGGGGACGATATGCAATTACGTGAAATACTTTCTTCGGAAAACCTAAAGAAAATCGTTTCGTTTTTTGGGGAATATGATTTGATTTTCATTGATGAGGCCCAGCGTGTTCCCATGGTTGGATATGGGCTTAAATTATTGGTTGATCATGAAAAAGATAAAAAGATAATTGTCACGGGTTCTTCATCTTTTGAATTATCAAATAAAACGGCAGAGCCATTGACCGGTAGGCAGATTGTCAGGAAGCTGTTTCCGGTATCGGTACTGGAATTAAAAAAACAATTCGGGGCTTTTCATATACATCAGATGCTGGAAGAATTACTCATTTTCGGTGGATATCCGGATGTTTTAAAATCATCGGCAAATAATGAAAAAATTGATTACCTTTTTTCAATACGTGATGCTTACCTTTTAAAAGACATTCTGGAGCTGGAGCAGATAAAATATTCAGTAAAACTATTTGACTTATTAAAACTGCTGGCTTTTCAGATAGGTCATGAAGTCTCGCTTAATGAATTATCCAACGGCCTTGGAATTGCAAAGCAGAGTGTTGAAAGATATCTGGATTTACTTGAGAAAGCTTTTGTAATTAAACGTGTGAATGGCTTTTCAAGAAATTTAAGAAATGAAATTACAAAGACCTCACGTTATTACTTTTACGACAATGGGATAAGGAATGCATTGATAAATAATTTCAATGATCTGAACACGAGAAATGATGTGGGAATGCTTTGGGAAAATTTTCTGTTTATCGAACGGTTAAAAACGCAGGAATACAAACGTATTTTTTCAAATAATTATTTCTGGCGCACCTACAGTAAAAAAGAAATTGACTTTGTGGAAGAAAGAGAGGGAAAATTATTCGGATTTGAATTCAAATTTCAGAAAGCAAAGAACAAACCTCCGGCATTATGGAAAGAAACATATCCTGAATCTGAATTTCAATGCATTACAAAAGATAATTATCTTTCATTTCTTACATGATACCTGATTTGTCATTTTTTCTCCATCGCTTCAACCAGCTTCCGGTACCACTTTTCACCAAACCTCCTGACCTGACCAGCGGTTCTTTTAAAAAACGGTATAATGGAATCTTTTTTTCTTTTCTAAAAATCAACGCCGGTTTGCAGATGTCCCAATTTTCGTAATTCACGGCAGTGAAATCCCCAACTTTGCTCAGACGTACCGGATACAAATGACAGGATACCGGTTTCTGAAATGGTATTTTTCCCTCAAGCCAGGCCTTCTCAATGGCACAAAAGCTGATGCTGTCCCGGAAATAAACGAATGCACATTCCTCATTATC
>JAADID010000069.1 GCA_013151505.1 Chlorobiota bacterium
ATTTGCCCGAGTGGTGGTATTGGTAGACACGTTGGACTTAAAATCCAATGAGCATTGCGCTCGTGCGGGTTCAAGTCCCGCCTCGGGTATAACAAACCCCTGTTAACAGTTTAGTTTTCAGGGGTTTTTGTTTTTTTAAGTAACAGAAAGTGTTGGAAAGAAGGAAAATGCTTTTTAATGATAAAGCTAATATTCATATTTTTAATGTGAGTTCGGTATCAAAACGAGGTTGTTTAGATTTAAATTTCAACAAAAGTCGTGTACTTCTTATTATTAATGTAAATCAAACAATTGAGTTAATTAGTCGAAAAATCAGCAAAAAAATTCAAAAATGATTACCTCTTATCCCCTCCATTGGAGGGGTGTAGGCCTGCCCGCCGTAGCCACTTTGGCAGGCGGGGGTGGGTTATTAAAAAATCCAATCATTTTTGAATTTTTCTTTTGTCAAAGCATTTAAAATTAATAAGATACATCCCGAACTCACGTTATTTTTATCAAATTCTCAAAGAGAATTCGAAGATGCAGAGGTTTTATATTTAAATAAGGATGAACACCAAGACTTTTTAGTATCAATTTAAATGTATATCCCGGCAAAACTTAAATAAGCACATAAAATTTATCCGGATGCCAATTATTTAGATAATGGTTAAATATTAAAACTGATTTGTTACCTTAAATATAGCTCTGACTTTTGTAAATACTGCAATATCCCGGCTTATCTGCGCAGTAATTTTGTATTCTCCCGTTTCGACGCGTTTAAGCTGAACGGAAATTTCAAGAACAGGGTATCCGTCAGGTGTGATCATCGAATAATATTTTGCAGAAATAATTTTCGAAAGCAATAATTTCTTTTCCAATCCTTTTTCCAGTAGTTCCTTGATGATTTGCAATTGAATAACACCAGGCACAATGGGCTGACCGGGGAAATGGCCTTTGTAAACTTCATGATCAGGATTCAGTTCAATATTTGCACGAACCTGATTTTCGGGGGTTTCAAAGTCAATAATTGTATAAAAACCAGGGATCAGCATTTTAAGCTTTTGATAAAAGTATCAAACTGTGATTGATATTCCTGAAATGATTGTAGATCAGAATATTTTTAACAGGCGCCCCGGTATTCCCTTCCTTTAAAATAATCTCCGGTATTTCACTCGATTTCAGGATCATTGCTCCGATCCACACAGCAAATGCAGAAGAGGTATCGTGTTCCCCGCAAAGGTGTTTATAATAGGCTATTTTTTTGTTTTCAAAAAGTTTACGGGCTGTTTCATCATATATCGGGTCAAACTCCGGGTCACCGTTATATCCGAGGAGTACCAGGTCAATGTCGCTTGTTTTCAGATTATGTGTTTTCAGAAAACTTTCGATTCTCTTCCAAATTTCAACTTTTGATGACGGCCTGAATAAAGTATCCACTCCGACAAGTTGTGCATAAGCAGTTTCAGAATTTTCGGAAGCCAATACAAAAAACGAAGCGCTTTCGCCGGCAAGGGCTCCGGGTTGTTTGTCATCCAGTAATTTCAGGTTATTGACAGGATTTTTTTTAAAATAATCAAGTCGTGTTTTTAACAGCCAGCTTTCCTCGGTAATTTCATCAATACCCCCCACAAGAATATTGTCGGCTTCGTTTTTGTTGATCAGTACCATTCCGTCCATCAGGGCGCTTTCGAAAGAGAAAGTACGATGAACATAGGCCATGTTATGGTTCGTATTGCCAAGCATCAGCGCAATCTGGGCGCTGATGGCATTGTGGGTTGACTGAATGAATGCCGAGGGGTTGACCATCTTTTCATCGTTATCCAGCAAAGTATTCAGGAATATTTCTGTATCGCGCTGGCATCCCATTCCCGTTCCGGTGACGATTGCCCCCGGCTGTTCCGTTTTGGCATCTTCTATTGCTGTTTTGGCCGAAATCATTCCCATCCTGACGATCTTACTCATGCGCCTCAGTGCTTTGGGATGAATGTAATCTCTGTAATTAGGCTTTTTAATTTGCAGATATTTGTCCTCAACAGAAATCAACTCATCAAGAAAATGATCCGGGTCAAGGGTCTCCTGCGGAGCTACCGATCCTGTGCCGATGATATAAACCGGTTTTTCTAACCTTGTGGGTACGGATTTCAAAGGTGATTTTTTTTCCTTAAAATCCGGCCAGGAAAAAACAGCAGACGAATCATTTCCCCCGAAACCGAAAGAATTTGTCAGCACATATTTTATTTCTTTTTTCACAACCGTCCTAACCGGTGTCAATCCCGTTTCCGGAATGGGCGTCCCGAAATTCAGGTTTGGGAACATCAATCCGTTTTGCAGCGCCAGGATAGAGATCACGGCTTCCAATGCACCGGCAGCGCCCAGCGTATGTCCCGTAAATGCTTTGGTGGAACTGAAATCGGGTATCTTTTCACCGAACAGTCTCATCATGGCCCTGCTTTCGGTCAGGTCGTTGTTTTCGGTCCCCGTTCCGTGCACGTTAATGTAATCAATATCTGCCGGAGAAAGACCGGCCCGTTGAAGGGCTTTTTTCATGGCGAGGAACGGACCTTCGCCTTCATCGGAAGAAGCGGTCTGGTGAAAAGCATCGTTGGCATTGGCAAAACCTTCGAGCCGGGCATAGATCTTTTTTCCCTTTTTCAGAGCATCTTCTTCTTTTTCCAGGACAAGATAGGCCGCCCCTTCACCGAGATTAAGGCCCGATCGTTTGTCATCAAAAGGACGGCACCGGTTTTTATCAAGGATCAAAAGCGAGTTGAAACCGTTCAGTGTAAACTTCGACAGGGCATCTGTCCCCCCGGCGATCACGCGGTCAACCACACCGTTTTCGATGAGCCGTGCCCCGAAAATGATACTGTTTAACGAAGAGGAGCAAGCTGTGCTGATGGTAGTGAGATAATCGCTGATGTGCAGATCACGGGCAATCATTTCCGTGCTGTTGCCGGCATTGTGGGTGTCAATGTAAGGATTGGGTTCGTCCTTATTCAGAAAATCTTTGTAAAACAGTTCGCTGCGGTCCATCCCCCCTACCGTGGTTGCCGATATCAGACCGGTTTTTCCATCGTCATCCTTCTCTGTGCCGGCATCCTTCCAGGCCTGTTTCGCTGCGATCATACCCAGTAAAGCTGTCCTTGTGAAAGGCGGTGTCAGGTTGGTGTCGGCCTGTTCGATCAGTTCATCATTAGTTAATGGTATTTCTCCGGCTACAAAACTGTCTTTATGGATAGTGGTGAGAATGCTTATTTTTTTAATACCACTCTTTCCGTTTACCAGTGAGTCAAAAGTCTCTTCAGCATTTCTGCCTATGGAAGAAATGATACCGATACCTGTTATGACAATTTTTACAGACATTTATCGGGTATGCTTGCGGATTTTTTGACCACACTTCATGTTATATTGCCCTGACTTTTATAAAAATTATTGAGCTTATTTCTTATGTTTGGTAATGTATTCGGCCATGGTTCTTATCGAATAAAATATTTTCTGCCCTTCTTTCGGATTTTCAATTTTGATACCGTATTGTTTTTCAAGCAAAACGATCAGTTCCAGTGCATCTATCGAATCAAGGCCCAGCCCGTCGCCGAATAAAGGTTCATCAGGATCAATATCTTCGGGTTCGAGGTCTTCAAGATTTAACTGTTCGATGATCTGTTTTTCTAACTGTTTAATGAGTTCTTCCATGTCTTTCAAATAATTTCTTTCTTAACTTCATTATTCATTTCATACAATTTCCTTACCTCACCGGCAGTATGTTCCGGTTTTTTTCCATCATTTTTTCCGCTGCGAAGATAATAAACGAATGCTTCATAACCATCAATTGACTGATCAACATATCCACCGAGGCAGGCTTTTATTTTTCCGCTCATTATCAATTGATTGACATAATCCACTAGAAATTCAGGGTTGAATTTCTCAAAAATAAAAAAAGCATTTTCGCCTCTGAATTTGTGCCTGATCGAAATTTCACCGGTCATTATGTTGGGTAAAGTGTAAACAAAAATGGCCGGGCTGGGGAAAAATTTATCCTCGTCGGTGATGGTTTCCTGGTGACGGATGTCGGTGATCCAGGTGGAATGGGTGTTGGATAGAATCACTGCCGTTTCCTCCGGAGGAAGCTCCCTGTCAAAGGCAGGCGACAACACTTCAGCAGCAAGAAAACCCAGTTTGCTCAATTCATCCATCTTGTAAAATTTGGCATGTCCCGGATTGAGGAATTTGTAAGCCGACTTGAGGAAGCCTTTCAGATCGGCATCCGGCGCTTCAAAAATCAGCTTGCCATCGCGGAAGATGCGATTGTTACGGATGTGGCAATATGTTTCGATCACAAAAGGCATTAACTGTTATTTTAAATACTTTTCAACTTAAGATTTAAATATAATTTTTTAAGTATTGATAAATCAGCAAATAAATATCTTTTTTTATGACCCACCCCTTAATCCCCTCCCGGGAGGGGAACCCATGGAATTTATTTGCTGATCTTTTGTTGTTCCAAATTAAAAATTAAATGAACGATGTTATCAAACCTTTATTTTCCGAACCACCAGCGCCGCATTGGTGCCGCCGAAACCGGAAGCCATTTTCAGGCAGGTGTTCAATGTTTTGTTTTCCGTTTTATCTATTACATTCACCGGCACCGAAACACCCGGCTTTTCAAAACCGGCGGTTTTCAATAGCAGGTTTTCTTTCATTTCCGTCAGCATCATAGCTGTTTCCACAATGCCTGCCGCCCCGAGCGTGTGTCCCCAATTGCCTTTGAAGCTGCTCACCGGAACATGCTCCATCCTGTGACGGCCGATGGCAATGCTTTCCATTTCATCATTGTAGGAAGTGGCTGTCCCATGTGCCGAAATGTGGTCAATATCTTTTCCCGCCACACCGGCTTCCCTGAATGCTCTTTCGATGGCGATGTAAGACCCTTCTCCCGTCCGGGAAGGCCCCGAAATATGATTGGCGTCGTTAGCCGAGCCGCCACCTTTGAAAATAATGTTCTCCCCTGCCCTGCCCTTGTTGCTTAAAATAATGGTTCCGGCACCCTCGCCAAGCGACAAACCGTCACGTGCCTCATCAAAAGGTTTGCAGGGCTTCGGGCTCAACGACATAAAGGACATGAAACCGCTGACCACAAACTGCGAAACGATATCGCCTCCGGTTACCACCATGTTGTCGTATTTTCCCTGCCGGATGAGCCCTGCGGCAATGTTAATGGCCAGTACCCCTGAAATACAGGCATTGGAAAGCACCACGGGCTCATTGGGGTTACCGAAATAACCCGCAAGTACACGCCCCAATTTCCACAGATGCAGCCGGTCTTCCTCAAACATTTGTTTTTTCTGCGGCTCCAGCAAGTCAATGTTTCCTTTGGTTGTGGAAAGGATAATCCCGGTCCGGTCCGAGCGAATGTCAACATCCGAATGCTTCAATGCATCGGTAACCGAAAGAATCAGCATTTTTTCAAGCCGGGTAAACTTTTCCTTTGCGGAAAGTTTTGCAAATTCTTCATCCAGTCTTTCCGTGTTCACCAGTGAGGCAGGAAACTGATCGGGGTAAAGTGTTTTATCATTGATTATTTCAATGCCGACATGTCCGGCTTTCACCGCAGCAAAGTTCTCCGCTGTGTTAAACCCCAGCGAGGTAATGATATTATCGGTAATGAAATAAATCATGTTTAATATTTAATTTCACGCAGAGACGCCAAGGCGCAGAGAAAAAACTGAAAAGCTTTGCGACTCTGCGACTTTGCGTGAAACCTTTGGTTCAAATCACAATTGTCACCGTTGCAAAAATAATCGGTTAAAATCAAATAGCTAATGAAAGTTGGAAATTATCTTAAAACGAACACAGGAAAGAAAAATCTGATCATTAAATAAAATCATTTTGTCTGTTGTTCCAATTACAAATGGGCTAAACCCGGTATCCTACGGCAATATTGAATGGCCAGGTAATAGCGGCGTTTTCATCTTTTATCTTGAATTTGAATCCGATACCGATATTCATATCAAAATACAAATGCTTCCCGAAGGTTGGGTATGTTTTCGCTTAGTATTTTTAAATGTTAGTGAACAATAAATGCAAAAAGGTTGTCCGCATCATATAATAATTTCAAAAATATTAAATGAAATCGTTTAATCTG
>JAADID010000198.1 GCA_013151505.1 Chlorobiota bacterium
GTGATAGGCGTTTCTTATGGTGCAAGCACTTACATATCTCACGCAAATGGCAGCGGAGGATCATTTACGGGTTACCATGGAATTATTGCTAAAGCTGTAAATAATAATGGTACTGGCGTAATCGGAATAGGAAACAATAGAGGTAGTTATTATTTATATTCAAATGGTAGCGGTGGCGATTTTACAGGCCGCAAATGCGGAGTGGCAGGTTACGCATTAAACGATAATAATGTTTCTGTAGGTGTGTATGGTTATTATGCAGGCGGTACTTCAAATACAGATGGTACCGGGGTAAAAGGTATCGCACAGGCAGGAAGTGGCTATGGTTATGGCGTTTACGGCCAAGGAAATTATTATGGTGTGTATGCCAATGGAAACCTGGGGGCCAGCGGAACAAAATCATTTGTTATTGACGATCCCAGAGATCCTGAAAACAAAATTCTTAAACATTATTCCATTGAATCAAACGAGGTGTTGAACATGTACAGGGGGGTTGTTCAGCTCGACGGCGATGGAGAAGCACAGGTTGTACTACCTGATTATTTCACAACCATTAACATTAATTATTCTTATACATTAACATCTATCGGCATACCGGCACCGGGACTTTATATCAAAGAGGAAATAAACGGTAACGGGGAATTTAAAATTGGCGGGGGTAATCCTGACCAGAAAGTTTCCTGGGTGGTTTATGCTGATAGGAACGATCCCTATATGCAAAAATACAGGAACCGTGAAGTGGATGTGATTGAGAAAAAAGAAAATGAAAAGGGAAAATACATCATGCCTGACCTTTATAATCAGCCACCGGAAAAAGGCATGTTTTATACCGGAGTACCGGAAGAAATGAGGATTACCGAAAAACCTGTAATAAAATTAAAAACAAAAGAGGTCAGTAAAAATGAAATGGAACAGATTAACAAACTTCCGGATAAAAACAGTAGCACGAGCAACGATAAGAAATAACGTGTAAACATTTTTTATTGTTTTAAAATGAAAAAACATCCGAGAAATATAAAATACCTGACGGCAGTTTTTTTTATGTTGTTAATATTAACTTTGTTTACAGCTGCTTCTTTTGCCCAGCTCACCATTGACCCAGGCGGACTGATCAGCATAAAACAAGGAAGTTCCATGTATATAGGAACTGATTTTAAGATCAATGCCATCAATGGCTCATCGGGCTATTTTTCCGATCAGACGACTAACGGGGATGTGACCATAACCGGCAATGTATCGGTTGAAAGGTATCTGGTAAAAAATATCTGGCACAATGTAGCATCACCTGTGAGTAGTGCCAACTCTTCAGTTTATGTAGGAACAGACCTGATCTTTTACTATGATGAGACCATGATCTACAACGACTGGAACTTTGGGTGGGTAATGTACAGTGGCGCGCTTGCACCTTTCCGGGGATACGATGTGCTGGACAGCTCGGACGTTCTTGTTGATTATACCGGGACGGGATCGTCGGCTTTGAATACCGGTTCTTACACGATCGGCGTCACCATTACCAATTCCACACCCAGCGAAATCGCCTCTCATAAAGGATGGAACCTCGTTGGCAACCCATATCCTTCGCCGGTGGACTGGCAGGCTACTTCGGGCTGGAATAAGACAAATATTAACGATGCAAAATACATCTGGGACGGTACAAATGACCAATATACGATCTGGCTTGGCGGAGGAGCACCTATCGGCATAAACGGTGGAACGCAATACATCCCGTCAAATCAGGGATTCTGGGTGCAAGCTACTTCAAATGGAAATTTCGGAATTGCCAATGCGGTGAGGACCGGATTCATAACAGGAACGCCGGACTATTATAAGTCGGATGAGTTTTTTGATTATCCCCTTGTCAGCCTTGTTGCCAGGGGCGATGGCCACACAGATGAAACCATCGTGCGCTTTATCGAAGGGACAACAAAAAAATTTGACCGCAATTGGGATGCCACCAAGCTGTTCAGCATGAACCCTGATGTGCCTCAACTTTACATCGAAAACAACGGATATGAGTTTGCTTTGAACACCCTGCCGCAGATTGAAGAGAATCTTTATGTACCTTTGGATTTTAAATGTGCAAAAGCAGGATATTACACAATTAACCTGACAGACCGCACGAACATTGGTAACCATACAGAGTTGTATTTAAAGGATATGCTTGAGCAAAAGACCATTAACCTGAGACAAGAGGGTTCTTACGGGTTTTATCATGATCCGGAAAATGACAATGCCAGGTTCAAACTCCTTTTCAATCCTTCTCCCGATGTGTTGAATGGTATTACTCCCGATAATTACTTCTCGGTTTATTCTAACGGAAACAAAATTTACATCATAAAAAATACAATTAAACCACTAAATGGTCAGGTTATCGTCTATAATCTTCAGGGCCAGGTTATTTCGACGCACCCCCTTTCCGAAAACAAAAGGATACAACTTACGATTAACAAATCAACCGGATATTATATTGTCAGGGTTCAAACCAACCAGTCAGTTATTAATACAAAAGTTTTAATTTTCAATTAACATGGAATTTTTCAATCTTAATATTAACAATGCTTAATTTAATAACAAAAATCATGGAAATGTCGAAAAAATTCAGAATGATGATGACAGTATTTGTCATCCTTTTATTCTCCGTCCCTTCTGTTGCCCAACGTTTGGAAGTAACGCCGGCTAAACTTAATTTTACAGCAAATCCGGGGACGTCACAAACTAAACAGGTACATGTCAGGAACAAAGGGACAACCGAGCAAAATTTCGTCTTTAACCTGAATGACTGGTTAACCGATGAAAATGGAAAGGTAAAATATTTTGAACCCGGCACGGTCTCTCGCTCCTGCTCCAACTGGCTTACGGTATCACCGCCCTTACTCACCTTACAACCTAACGAAACGGGAACAGTCAATGTTACCATTCTGGTACCCGAAAACGACAACTCAACCAAATGGTCGGTCTTGTTTATCAAATCTGCTGAAGAAAAAACAGGAGCTGCCGCCATTGACAAAAACATACAAATGGGCATCAAAGTGTCCGCAAGGATTGCAGTACCCATTTTTCAATCGCCTCCGAGTAATACCTTGTATAAAGCTACCATCGAAGGGTTGACGGAAACAATTGCCGAAGACAGCACAAGGACGTATAAATCAAAAGTGATCAACCTCGGTGATAAAATTTTGAACTGTAAAGTGTTCTTTACCATATCCAATGTAGCTACTGCTGAAGAATTCACATCGGAACCCATTGAGTTTTCATTGTTACCGGAATCATCCAAGGATGTCACTTATACACTGGATAAAAAGCTGGCTCCCGGAAAATATTCGGTGGCTGCCATACTCGACTATGGATATAATGATGAATTGGAGGGTGTTCAACTTGAAATTGAAGTAAAATAGCTTAAGCTTATGTTCAACAGATCAGGTTTGCTTATTTTTTTATTGGCTTTTTCCGCAGTGGTTTATGCACAAAATAAAATATTTGTGGATACAACCTATAGTAGCCCGGAACAAAGAACCATTAAAAATATTTGCCATTATACAATATCAGGAGACGATACACTAAAGGAAGGCCCTGCAATTTATTACTATTCAAATGGTAACATCTGGCAAACCGGTTTTTATCATAATGATTTGCTGGATAGCCTGTGGACCACTTATTTTCCAACAGGAGCAATTAAAACTAAAACCCATTATAATGATGGCGTTAAAAATGGCCCTTTTATTTCTTTTTATGAGAACGGGAAGGTGAATTTTGAAGCTTTCTATAAAAATGATTCTTTGACAGGGGAAGCAAAATTTTACAATAAAGAAGGCCATTTGCTGGAATCAAGAATGTACAAGGGCAACAAACTCAACGGTTTATTAACCGGATATTATCCCAGTGGCAGTTTACATTACCGCTTTGAATATGTTGACAGTTTAAAAAACGGCATATACGAAAAGTATTACGAAAACGGACTATTGCAGGAAAAAGCCACCATTCATGATCCTTATTTTGTGGGTGAGTATGTCTCTTATTATGAAAACGGACAAATTGAGGAGATCTATCATTACAAAGGCCAGGAAATTGACGGACCTTACCGCGTTTACCATGAGAACGGGAATGTCATGATCAAGGTTAATTATGAAGATGGCAGAGCTAACGGACTCTGGCAACAGTTTCATCCCAACGGAGCATTATATGAGGAAGGGAAAATGACCTTTGGAAAGCGAAGCGGAAAATGGAAATCCTACTATCCCGATTCGGTATTGTACATGGACGGAAGTTATGCCAACGGATTACCTTCGGGCTATTGGCTTGTTTATTATGAGAATGGGAACCTGAAACAAAGCGGAAGTTTCATCCAGGGAAAAGCAACCGGAAAATGGATATTTTACTATCCCAATGGCAACCACAAGAAGCAGGGAATGTATGAAAACGATCTTAAAAACGGTCTGTGGACAGAATTCTATGAAAGCGGAAAAATAAAATTTGAACTCCATTACGATAAAGGCAAACTGAACGGAATTGCTACGGCTTTTAATGAAGATGGCGTTGTATTAGAAAAAGCGGAATTCAAAGATAACCAACTCGTTCGTAAAATAAAATAAACCTTCTCATTATACAGCTATTGATGAAGCTAAAACTTAAAATACTGGCGCTAATAATTTTACTCCTCGGAAGTGGCCTGGAAATCCGATCGCAGGATATTCCTCCGCCAAACCCTGACCTGGTCATCAATATTCTGTCGGGACAAAGTATTGTTTTCGTTTTTGATACAATGGATAAGTATATAAACGGGATAATGGGCGGAGGGCAATCTACTTTTATTCGTATTGGCTCTATTTATAACTGGAAACTCGATTTCAGAGCCGACCAAAATATGTTTTACGGCACCAGTGATCCTACCAATACTATTCAACTCGATAATGTAGGCGTAGTCGTTGTAGCCACCGGCACGAACCTCGATGACGGAACAAATATCATTAATTATGCCAAGACTCTTCCCCTTGCCCTGTCAAGTATAGATGTCACTTTGATGACCAAGGGGAGCCAGACCAACAAAGGTTACGCCATCCGCAATTCTTTTACTTTGAACTGGGAAATGGGTACGCGCCGCGGAAATATGAACCCGCAACGAATGCTTGATCAGAACCTCGGTGCTGATACCTATACTTTGAATGTTATTCTGACCCTTTCTCCTGTCTTTTAAGTGTTTTATTCCTTTTCTCCCCTGCTGATAATTTCTCCAAGAAATCAGAGATACTACTACTTCGAAGTTCTGGTAATTAAACCCGGATTCATTTATCTGTTCCGTAATATCGATTTTATCCCTTACAATTAATTTTTTTATCTTTTTTATATCATTTTTTTTACGACTTTTTTATAACGACGATTACCTCAATTTGCGCGAAAGGCGGGGGATTGAGATTGAAAGCATGTAGTACAAAACCGTTTTAAATTCTGATGTTCAGTGTCTTAAATTTTGTAATTTCCAATAATTAGGAAACTTATCCATCTCATTTGCGTATAATTAGTCAGATCGTTAAGAACAACTCTGCGATAAAAATTGCAGTAACTATCGTACAAGCTTCATGTAAGCACTAATCTCACCTTTAATGTGTTACCGGGGTTTAGATCAGCCCGTCTGGTGGGTTTCCATATTTTTTTAATAAATATGTAACCTTCTCTTACCTTTAAAGTATAACCTTTCACAAACCTTTAAATTTTTATCAATTATGAGAAAATTAATGATCCTTTTTGCTGCAATTTTCATGTTTGCAGTAACAAGCACACAAGCACAGGTGACTCAAACCGTAAGTATGACGGTTATTTTGACGAATGTGCTTGAGCTTAACCTAACAGGCGGTAATGCTATCGTCTTTACGTTTGACACTCCTGCGGAGTGGAATAACGGTATGACAGCCCCTGATGGTGGAACAACAACCACCATTACCATCAATTCTTCAACGAATTGGTATCTCGAGATTGAGTCGCCAGACCTTACGCCGGCCGGCGGTGGTAACAACATGACCGCCGACAACATTGGTGTTTGGTGCGAATCAACAGGTACTTACACTTTTGGTAGTGAAGTAACCTGCGCCTAGTAGCCCGCTGGAATTAGAAAACGCAGCCGCTACTTTAATTGACAATGGTACGGGTAATGCAGGTGACGCAACCAACAATGCATATACCATTAACTGGGAATGCGGTACGATGAATGCCCCGATGAATGCTACCAGCATGCTTCAGCATGTAGCTCAAGGGGACTTCAATGCCGACACCTTTACTTCTACTGTTACATTAACTCTGACAGCGTATTAAAAGTAAGTAGGTGTTTTCGGATAAACGACACAGAAGGAAACATAGTGAATCAGGACTGTGTTTCCTTTTTTTGTCTAAATTTAACCTGAATTTACTGAATACCATTGATTAAATTATTGAAACAAAATTAACGTGCCGACACATAAGTTAAAATACAGATTAATATTGGGTATAACACTGTTAGCGTTTATGATACGTGGGCTGCATGCCCAGGAGAATATATCCAGTCAGGTTTTTGCGACTGTTGTCCTTCAACCGATGATGTATCTCAACGTTGAACCGAACCTGGAAATTGAATTCGGTATCCTTGAGATAAATCAGGACTTGTATCATGTAACCAAACAGCCTGAAGATGTAATTTTCAGCATAGAATCAACGACTAACTGGAATTTATCTGTTTCAACAGAGCAAGCTTTTTTTGTAGGTGAAAAAAATCCTGATCATAAGATTCCGGTTGAATTTGTGGGTTACACCATTGAAGACCTGGGAACAAACTGGGATAACGGAAGTTTCTCGAACATACTGAATATAAGTAAAGATACTATTCTTGAACTGTCACCCGAGCGAACACAGGTATTAACCAACGGACGCAGAAACAATATGGGCGACGCTGATATGAACTCTTTTATCATTCATTGGAAACTGCTGTTTGAAAGCAATGCCTTGCGAATGCGAAATTATTCCCAATATTTTATGGAGGATGAGCGTTTTAAAGTAAACGTCCAACTCACACTTTCCGAAACTTTGTGTGGCACGTGTAATTAAGACTTCCTCCGAAGTCTGTTAATTACACAATTACCATGATACGGAATGCCATTCAATATGGATTAACCGTTTACCTGCTGATTACAGGGATTCTGCTTATGGCCCAAACCCAAAAGCCGCAGAAACTAACAGCTTTTTTTCTAAAACCGGAACTTTCGGCAAAGGTCGGCGATCTTATTTTTGATGTTGCAAAAATCAACAACAATGGCGACAAACCTGTCAGGATCAATCCGGTATTAAACATGCCCAAAGGAATTGCTCTTTATTCTACAGCTTTTAAAGATACGATTATACCTGCAGGCGACAGCCTGATGCTACCTTTCAGACTCCGTGTTTCAAGCCAGGCTGATGCTTCAAAGCGGCAAAAAATACAGTTACTTGTTTTCGACCAGAACAATAAACCTGTCCTGGAACAAATTTTATATGTAAAACCCAAGTCAGTCCACGATTGGGATATTGTAATTCCCAAAAACAGCGTAACCTTTTATCCGAGGAATAACCTCGCTGAATTTAAAGTGGTCGTAAAAAACAACGGAAACATCCCTGAAATTATCTCCGTTAATATCGAGCCAGACCGGCAACTTGAATTGACAGGTTCTAACGGTGGCGAGTGGTTAACAGAACATGTTATTAACATAGGGCCCAACTCGGATACGGTGATCCGGTTCAAGGTCCATTACAATTCTGATGAAAACCGCACCTTTGATATCAGTAAAGTGCACATTAATGCTTATGCAGGCGATAAGAAGGTTTACCGTGCGGTAACCATTGAAAAATACAGCGACCAATATGACCCCTTTTTTATTGACTATACCCTTCCTCATTCTGCCGAGATAGGTATAAGAACACAGGATTTCACCGACAAAAACAAATATACCCCTTTTATTTCTGCCCGCGGTTTTACAAAATTCAAAAACCAGAGTTCTTTTCAGTATTATTATTCAAATTATATGCTTGATAAAGCGGAAGATTTTATCCGCAACAGCAACTACAGGTTTCTTTATAAATGGAAAAATTTAAGCACCGGAGTAGGAAATTTCAGCTCGCAACTTGGCCGCAACATTTACAGCCGCAATGCAATGATGCTTGACTACAAGGGAAAAGTAAGCCCTGTCAGCACACTTGAAGGGTTTGCAAGCCAGGATTATATTGACCCTATTACCAGCGCTGCTGCGGGATATGAATTCAATGATGGAAAGTACAAATTCTTGGGGTCGTTCGGGTTTAACCGTGACGCCGTGCGTAAGATCAATACCACGACATTGCAGGCTGGTTCACCAATGATCCCTTTATTCAAAGGCCATTCGGTTGGGATCATGATGAACTACTACCGGGAAGATTATTACATAGCCAACCAGTTTTTTCAGCAAGGTGTGGCCTGGGATATCCGCTATTTCGGACGTATCGGCTCACGCTTCTCCTTTCAATTGAAAAATAATTTCGGTTCACGCTACATCCCGGGATATCAACGAGGGATGTTGAGTTTTGGAACACGCCTGAATTTTAAACTGAGTAATCCGTTAAACTATTTCAGCTCCACCATTTATGATACTCGGCGGAATTATAAAGACTACAACATGCTTGGGGAAGAAACCCCCGACTTTTTTTTGCACGACCTGTACGGCAACCTACTTTATAATTCCAATAAAAATCCGAATTTTACTTTTTATATCGGCCCGAGTTATGAGCAATATAATTCAAAGCGGCCTTCACTCAACAACAATGAAACTGAGTATTATAATGAAAAAAAATATTTTATCGAGTTTGATGCTATAATCTTAAAAAGCATTCATCTGAATCTGCAGGGAGGAATGCGTGATATTGACTATAAGGGATATACTGTAATTAAGGAACAAAGGCCTCTTCTTAATGTAATTGCCGATTATAATAAAAACGGTTACGGAATCCGGGTGAATTACAATTACGGTCCGCTGGTTAATCACGGACTATACCAATTTCCAAACGATATAAATTATAACGGTTTAATACTATCACCTTATATATTTCACTATTATTGGGACCGCAGGATAAATTTCCAGTTATTTACCAACTTTTCATACCGGTTCGACCTGAATTATGCTTATGCCAACCTTTTTCCTGTTGCCGAAGTCTATATTGCCCGTAACTGGTATGTGGATTTAAAAGGGAGTTACACTTATTACGAGCAAAAAACCGATGAATACCAGTCACATAACTCAATATATTATGCTGAAATATCAGTCAAGAAAAAATGGGGCAGATCTGATTTTTATAATAAAGAGAAAAACTTACGCCGGCTGAAAGTTATCTGCTTTAAAGATGATAACAATAATGGGAAAAAAGATGCAAATGAAGAAGGTATCGAAATGGTAAAAATACATTTGCAGCAACTGGACGATGATTACAAACCGCTGAAAAAAAACATTCCTGTGAACATTTCGCTGCTGACCAACGACAAGGGTAATGTTATTTTTAACCGGATTCCAAAAGGTATTTATCAACTGAATGTTAAGCCCTTGTCTGAAATGAAGGAATATTTTTATATCAGTCAGTCTAACGAATACATAGAATTGACAAAAAATACAACTTACTTCATCGCTTTCCAGAAAGCCAACCGGATAGAAGGAAAGATTGAGATTTCACGAAACAAATATTCTGATATAACCAGAATAGACCTTGAAAATATTAAGGTGACAGCATACAACGGGCAGGGAAACAGTTATTCTTCTTTTACCTTGAAAGACGGAAGCTTTACCATCTATGCTCCGGGCGACACCACTTATTTTATCAGGTTAAATAATGCTTTCGGGAATAAATTCCGTATAGCCCAAAACGATATTCCTAAAAAAGTGCCCGATTCAACTTACACACCGGTTATTTTCCATGTGGTTGAAAAATCGCGTCAGGTCAACTTTAAAAAGGCCAAATCTCAAAAAGGCGGCACATCCACAACCAAAATAAAAGTCCTTCCGGGGAAAATATATGAAAATACCGATGACAGGGTAGAAAAGGGAAATGAGCCCGAATTTGACATGAATTCAGCAAAATTTATGAAGGCTCTTGTGGTTTCAAGGCATTATGTTGTTTACGGTCGAAAAGCAAACCGTGAAGAAGCCAGAAACTTAACCCAATCTTTAAGAGATAACGGTGTGGATGCCTATTTCGGTTACGACGGGGTTTCAGGGGATTACCTCATCTTTACCGGTGAATACAACAGCAGTTTTGAAGCACAAATCGAAGCGCAGAAAGCTAAAGAAGCCGGGTTTAATGATGTAAAGACATTCTTCTATAAGTAAGACGGCTCGATGGTTTTATTGTTCGATGGCTGTATGGTTTGATCCATCCATTCTTCCAACCATCCATTCTTCCATTTCAATTATCAAGTATCCAGCATCCTACTGCACCAAAAACATTATAACTTTGCCGTAACAATTAAAAATCATTTCCACCATGAAATCCGTCAATCCTTTTACAGGACAGGTTATTGCCGAATATGACGAGCACAATTCCGGTCAGGTCAGTCAGATCATTTCCGAAACCGACCGGGCATTTTCGGAATGGAAAAAATCTTCGTTCAAAGAAAGAAGCCGTCGCATGAGAAAGCTTGGCTCATTACTGCGTGAGCACAAGGAAGCGTTCGCCGTGCTGATTACCTCGGAAATGGGAAAGATCATAAGTGAATCCAGTGCTGAAATAGAAAAGTGTGCCTGGTTGTGTGAATATTATGCGGAACATGCGGAAAGTATGTTGAAAACCGAATTATTTGAAACCGACGGCTCAAAAAGTTATGTACGGTTTGATCCGGTGGGAGTGATCTATGCCATCATGCCGTGGAATTTTCCTTTCTGGCAGGTGTTGCGTTTTTCCGTGCCCACAATAATGGCAGGCAACACGGTGGTGTTGAAACATGCACCCAATGTGACCGGTTGTTCCCTCGCCATCGAAAAACTTTTCACCGAGGCAGGGTTTCCCCATTCGGTTTTCAGCAGTCTGATCATTCCGGTAGAACTTTCCGAGGAGGTCATCGCTAATCCTTTGATTCAGGGAGTTACCCTTACCGGAAGCCAGCGGGCCGGAAGCATTGTAGCTTCACAGGCAGGAAAATACCTGAAAAAGAGCGTAATGGAGTTGGGAGGGTCAGACCCGTATATTGTCCTGAAAGATGCCGAGATCAACAAGGCCTGCAAAACGGGTATGTGCTCACGGATGATGAATGCCGGGCAGGTGTGTATTTCGGCCAAACGCTTTATTGTTGAAGAGTCAATTTTTGGTGAATTTGTGGAAGAGCAGAAAGTGTTGCTTGAGAATATGAATCCTGGTGGCGATCCAATGGATGAAGATACGGACATGGGACCCATGGCCCGTCCAGATTTATTGGAAAAGATTGAGAAACAAGTAGCTGAATCGGTAAAAATGGGGGCAAAAGTCATTACGGGAGGACACCGGAAGGATGATAAATTTTACGCCCCTACCCTTCTGGTGAATGCCAAAAAAGGAATGCCGGTTTACGACGAAGAGACATTCGGCCCTGTATCTGTTGTCATTCCTGCCAAAAATGCTGACGATGCCGTCCGCATTGCCAATGACACACTTTACGGCTTGGGAGCAAGCATCTGGACACAGGATATTGAACTGGCCCAAAAAATGGCTATACAATTAGATGCCGGGGCAGTATTTATCAACGGAATGACTAAATCCGACCCGCGGCTACCGTTTGGCGGTACCAAGCGGTCAGGATACGGCCGTGAACTGTCTCATTTCGGTATCCGTGAATTTGTAAATATTAAGACGGTTTGGGTTAAATAAAATAACATTTCGTTTATTCCGTCAGATATTTTTATTATTTTTGTCTGTAAACAGGTAGTATGGCTACTCAAAACGAAGCAAAATTAAAAACCTTGCTTAATAACATGAAACCAGGTACTGTTATATTGGCTTCCTGGTTAAAAAAGTTAGGAATATCTGGAGACTTACAAAAACATTACCGTAAAAGCGGATGGCTGGAATCAATTGGAAGAGGCGCTTTTAAAAAACCAGGAGAAAAAATTAAGTGGGAAGGTGCTCTCTACGCGTTACAATACCAGGCAAAATTAAATATACATGCCGGTGCAATAACAGCTTTATCCATGCAAGGATTAAGTCATTATTTTCGATTAGGTACTGAAAATGTTTTTTTGTTTGCACCACGGAAAATAAATTTACCAAAATGGTTTCTGAATAATAAATGGGAAAACCCAATTCGTTTTTATCAAACAGACTTTCTCCCGGCTAATTTGGGGTTAGCCGATTATGAAGAAAAAAACTTTACCATTAAAATATCTTCCCCCGAACGTGCAATACTTGAATGTTTGTACTTGTCACCAAAAGTTTTCGATCTCGTTGAATGTTATCATTTAACAGAAGGCCTCGTAAATTTAAAACCAAAACTTGTACAGCAATTGCTACAACAAAGCAAATCTGTAAAAACAAAACGTCTTTTTCTGTTCTTTTCTGAAAAAGCAAATCATGAATGGCTACGGTTTATTGATCTTTCTTCAATTGATTTTGGGTCCGGAAACAGAAGAATTACAGAAAAGGGTGTTTATTTGTCAAAATACCAGCTATCAGTTCCGAAAGAATTAACAGAATTATGATTGCTGCAAAATACCTTGCCCAGGTTGATCTTTTACTTCAAATCATGCCTTATGTTGCGAAAGAAGAAATTTTTGCTTTAAAAGGAGGTACTGCTATTAATTTGTTTGTTCGTGATATGCCCCGCCTGTCAGTGGACATGGATTTAACGTATCTGCCATTTGACACAAGAAGAGTT
>JAADID010000252.1 GCA_013151505.1 Chlorobiota bacterium
CTGTTAAAGAGTTTGTTGAAAAACAGTTTAATGAAGACAGCTTCCCCTGGTTAAGAAAAATTGAAAACCTGGGGCCTGCTGATTTCCTGAAAATTATCAGACAAATACGGGAAAACATTTTCACATTAAAAAAAGAAATTAAGAATACTGCCGGTCAGGCGCTTCAAACGATAGCTGAAAATGGTCTGGTTGATTCCGACTTTTTTCAGGGTAAAGGTGGAATAGCAGGATACTTTAAAAAGTGCTCGGTACTGAATGAGGATCGTAGTCTGATGCCAGGTAAAAATGCCCTGAAAACAATAGAAGAAGGCAAATGGACGTCGTCAAAAGTCAGTGAGCATGCCCGGTATGCGATTGAAAGCATAAAGGAAGAGCTGGCCGGATCGTTTCAACACATTCAGCAGCTAAAGGATGAATATCTTTTATTAAGGGTTATTTTTAAAAAAATATATGCCCTGGCGCTGGCCAACGAAATACGTACTCTTTTTGATGATTACACGCACCGGACACAAAAAGTTCACATTTCGGATTTTAACAAAAGGATCAGCCGCGAAATTGCAGGACAGCCGGTTCCATTCATATATGAACGGCTGGGCAGACGTTACCGCTATTTTCTGATTGATGAGTTTCAGGATACTTCTGTCTTGCAATGGCAGAACCTTTTGCCGCTGATCGAAGAATCGCTGGCGAACGGCCATTTCAACATGCTTGTGGGTGATGCCAAACAGGCCATTTACCGTTTCAGGAACGGAGAGGTGGATTTGTTTGTCCATCTGCCCGGGATATATCCGGATGACGGTTCCCCGTTAACAAAACAACGGGAGCAGCAACTGAAAGCCGGTCACCGAATAGAAATTATCAAAGAAAACTGGCGGTCACGGGAAGAGGTCATACGGTTTAATAACCGCTTTTTCGAAGTAATCAAAAATGATTCGAACGACAGGATAAAGAAAATTTATGAAAATCACGAACAACTTGTTCCCCGGCAAAAAAAGAATGTTGATGGCGGATATGTTTCCGTTGAAATGATCGAAGCGGAGAACAAAGACGAATACATGCAAAAACGTCTTAATAAAATTCTTGAATATGTTCAGAGGCTGAAAGCAAAATCCTATGAAAACAAGGATATTTGTGTGCTGTCAAACACCAACACAAATGCTGCGGATGTGGCTTCTTTTTTACTTCGAAACGGATACCCGGTCATTTCTCCCGAATCGTTGCTGATTGAAAATTCTCCTGCTATCCGGATTATCATTGCTCTTTTGAAGTTGCTACCCGATCCTGCTTCTCCTGTTGTTCTGGCGGAAGTGGCCAGAAACCGGGGATTGCTTACCGGCAACAGAAAAGAACTGCATGATCTGTTCAGGTCATTTACCGGACCTGAAAATGTCGGAACAGAAGAAATATTCAAAAAACTGGGTGTAAAATCCGGTTTGGCCGATGTCATGAATAAGCCGGTGTATGAAATTGTTGAATGGTTGATCAGGGAACTGGAACTCAATGCGGAAGTGGACATTTACCTGCAATATTTTCTTGATTTTATTTTCGATGCCCATGAAAAAGGCATTTTTACGATCAGTGATTTCATTGACCTCTGGGAAGAAAAAAAATCGAAAGCTTTCATTACGCTCAACCCGGATGAGAACGCAATCCAGGTGATGACTATCCACAAAGCCAAAGGCCTCAAATTTGAAACTGTCATTGTGGATATTGCAGGCGGACGAAACGGAAACACAAAAGATGAATTATGGACGGAAATAAAACTGCCGGGTGCAGAAGACCTGAAAGTAGCCATGTTGCCTTCCAACAGTACCGTTGCTAATGCGGGATTTGGCGAACTTTATATTGAAGAAGTTGAAAAATCCGAACTTGATTATATCAACATGATCTATGTGGCTTTCACCAGGGCAGTGAGCGCTTTGTTTATTATGGGTCACGAAACGGGAAGAGGCAATTTCCCGAAAATGCTGAAAACATTCCTTAAAAGTGAGGGCGTTGCAACCGAAGGGGAAGTAATGTACGAAACGGGCACATTACCCGTTAAGGCCGGCACAAATACGCGTGAAGAAATTTCAACGGGAGAAAATAAGGTTTTACTTAAAAAAATGATCTCATCATCATGGGACAGCCTGATAAAAGTTGCCCGGACCGATGAAATTTATTGGGAAGCCATTGACAGCAAACCTGCCCGGACTTACGGAAAACTGATCCATGCCATGCTTTCGGAAATTTATCATATTGATGATATTTCTAAAGTCGTTGGAAAATACTATTTAGCGGGTATCATAGATGAAAAAGAATCGGAAGAGATCAGCAAACTTTTAGAGAAAGTCGTTAGCCATGAAAAACTGAAATCTTTATTCGGCAAAGATGTCGTTGTGAAAAATGAGTTGGACCTGATCGAAGCTGAAAATGATTCAAAGAAAGTGTTACGCCCTGACAGGGTTGTGCTTAAAGACGGACGATTGGTGATTGTGGATTACAAAACGGGTGAAAAATCGGGCGCTCATATCAGGCAGATCAATCAGTATGCTGAAGCGTTTGAAAAACTTGGCTATTCGGATATTGAAATGAAACTGGTTTATCTTGACAACAACATTGAGGTTCTCGATCTTGCGGTTGAAAGTTCTTTTTGATAGTAAATGATAAGTTTTTAACTTTGCGTGCTTGTTAAAAATGGTTTGATATACCACGGTATTAGTGAAACCGGAAAATGAGAGGGATTAATCGTTTCGCCATTATACAGCTACGTTTGGTTTAAGTATAAATAATAATGAACATGAAAAAAATTATTTTTTTGTTGCTTTCCGGTTTACTGTTTACCGGAATGCTTATGGCCGGAGAAGATGTCCGGTTGTTACGATTTCCTGCAGTTCATGGTGACCAGGTAGTATTTACCTATGCAGGTGATCTTTATACCGTTTCTTTAAAAGGGGGAGTGGCACGGCGCCTCACCAGCGATGAAGAAGGGTATGAAATGTTTGCCCGTTTTTCTCCCGATGGGAAATCCATCGCTTTTACAGGCCAGTATGACGGCAATACCGAAATTTTTCTTATCCCGTCCGAAGGCGGAATTCCCAAACGGCTGACCTATACGGCCACCTTGAAAAGGGATGATATTTCCGACAGAATGGGGCCCAACAACATCGTCATGACCTGGGAGAACAATGATGAGATCATTTACCGCTCACGAAAACAATCTTTCAATTCTTTTAAAGGCCAGTTGTTTAAAGTTTCACGTGACGGGGGTATGTCAAAAGAACTGCCCCTGCCATCAGGAGGCTGGTGTTCTTTTTCGCCCGATGGAAAGAAAATGGCTTATAATCGTATTTTCCGGGAATTCAGGACGTGGAAATATTACAAAGGAGGCATGGCCGATGAGGTTTGGATCTATGATTTTGAAACCAAACAAACCACCAAAATTACAGACAACATCTATCAGGACATTTTTCCCATGTGGCACGGCGACAAGATATATTATCTTTCCGACCGTGACCGTACGATGAATCTTTTTGTATATGATGTCAATACCAAAGAAACCAAAAAGCTGACCAACTACACGGATTATGATATCAAATTTCCTTCCCTTGGCGATCATTCCATTGTTTATGAAAACGGCGGGTATTTATACAATTACGAATTGTCCACGGGAGAAATAACAAAAATACCGGTTACCATTGACAATGACCTGCTGACTGCCAGGAATGCCTTTGTTGATGCAAGCAAGTTTATTGTTTCGTGGGCTGTCTCGCCTGACGGCAAACGGGTGGTTTTCGGAGCGCGTGGCGATGTGTTTACCGTTCCGGCAAAATCGGGAATTACGCGGAATCTGACAAAATCATCGGGGGTTCACGACCGCAACGTCGAATGGTCACCCGACGGGCAATATATTTCATTCATCAGCGATCGTACAGGGGAAGACGAGATTTATATCCAGGTACAGGACGGTAGTAAACCGGCCATCCGGCTTACTGCCAATGCAGATACTTACAAATATAATCCGGTCTGGTCACCCGATAGCAAAATGTTGCTCTGGTCTGACAAGATGGGGAGGTTAAATTATCTGGATGTGGATTCAAAGAAAGTAACCCTGATCACAAAATCCAAAGACTGGGAGATTCGCGATTATTCCTGGTCGCCTGACAGCCGCTGGATCGCTTATACACTGCCGCACAACAATACGGTCAATGTTATTTATGTTTATGATACACAGACCGGAGAGTCGCATCAGGTGACGGATAACTGGTACAATGCGGGAAGCCCCGTTTTTGATACCAGCGGTAACTACCTCTATTTTGTGTCGGCGCGTGATTTTAACCCCATTTACAGTTGGGTGGAATGGAATTACGCTTATCAGGACATGAACTCAATCTATTTTGTAACCCTGCAAAAGAGTACCCCTTCACCCTTTGAGCCAGAAAATGACGAAGTAAATGTTGGGGAAAAAGGACAAAAAAAGGAAGCCTCCAAAAAAGGAAAAAGCAAAAAAGACCAAAACCCTGAAAAAGCAGGAGTGAAAATTGACTTTGACGGAATAAATAACAGGGTCGTCAAGTTGCCGGTCGCTGCCGGGAATTACTGGAATTTGACTCCCGTCGGCAATACGGTTTATTACATGTTCAGCTCCGCTAAAACCAAAGGTCCGCAATTTAAAATGTATAATTTAAAGAACAAGGAAGAAAAAGACCTGGGTAAAGTGGACGCATTCCTTGTTTCGGCCGATTATAAAAAAATGCTGCTCAATAGTCAAAAGAAGTATTACATCATTGACCTTCCAAAAGCACCGGTTAAACCTAAAAAAGAAATAAATCTTTCGAACATGAAAGTGTGGGTTGATTTTGAAAAAGAATGGACCCAGATATTCAATGAATCCTGGCGGCAAATGCGCGATTTCTTTTACGCTCCCAACATGCATGGCCTTGACTGGCCGAAGATACACGACAAATATGCCGTTTTGTTGCCTTACGTAAAAAACCGCAACGACCTGAATTACATCATCGGTGAAATGGTCGGAGAGATCAGCGTGGGCCATTCTTATGTGAACGGTGGTGATAAGCCCAAGCCCAAACGGATTCCGACCGGACTGCTTGGTGCAAAGATCAGCAAAGACAAATCGGGTTACTTTGTTATTAATGAAATTTTGCCTGGTGAAAACTGGACTAAAAAGGCCCGTTCACCGTTAACACAAGTCGGAGTGGATGTCAAAGAAGGCGATTTTATCCTTGCTGTCAACGGTAATTCGACGAAAGATATTGATGACATTTACAAAATGCTTGTGGGAACTGCCGGAAAACAGGTGATGCTGAAAGTGAACTCCACTCCGTCTGAAGAGGGTGCAAGGGATGTGATTGTGATACCGATTGCCGATGAATCGGGATTGTACTATTATAAATGGGTTGAAGACAACATCGAAAAAGTAAGTAAAGCCACAAACGGGCAGGTGGGATACATACATATACCGGACATGGGCCCGGAAGGATTGAATGAATTCGTGAAACATTTTTATCCCCAGCTTAACAAAAAAGCCCTGATCATTGATGACCGGGGTAACGGTGGCGGAAATGTATCACCCATGATCATCGAACGCCTGATGCGTAAACTTACCTTGTACGGCATGTCACGCAACAACAGCATTACTACCAAACCGGCTCAGATCATGCTGGGACCCAAAGTGCTCTTAATTGACGAATATTCCGCTTCGGACGGCGACCTGTTTGCTTACCAGTTTAAAAAATTGAAAATAGGTACAGTTATCGGAAAACGCACCTGGGGCGGGGTGGTCGGTATTCGTGGCTCCCTTCCGTTTATTGACGGCGGCGATTTGCGGAAACCCGAATTTGCCCCTTTCAGCACGGAAGGTAAATGGGTGATCGAAGGTCACGGTGTCGATCCCGATATTGAGGTGGATAATGATCCGGCCAAAGAGTATGAGGGAATTGACCAGCAATTGAACAAAGCTATAGAGGTTGTTCTTGAGGAACTTAAGAATTATAAAGCACCTCCACCAATCCCGCCTTATCCTGATAAGACAAAATAAATAATAAAGCCACCTGATTTTCGGGTGGCTTTTTTTTGTTTTTTTGGATTTTTGTAGAATACAATGTTGAAAAAGTAAATGAGTGAAAAATGGAAACATTAAAGAATGAGGGTTTTCAACTCGAAAAGCTCAAATTAAAAGATGACTATGAAGGCAGGGTGGAAGCCACCCTTTTTAAAAGAAATGCCAAAACAGTTACTAAAAAAGCAATCTTATACATTCACGGTTTCGTTGATTATTTTTTTCAGGTTCCGCTTGCCGACTGGGCCAATCAACTCGGGTTTAATTTTTATGCACTGGAATTGCGCAAATATGGCCGTTCCATGCTGGACCATCAAAAGCCAAACATGTTCAGACATTATTCCGAATATTTCGAGGAAATCAATGAAGCCGTAAAAGTGATCAAAGAGAAGGACAAGAATAAAACCCTTATTTTGATGGGACATTCCACGGGGGGTTTATTATCATCGCTGTACGCCCATCATTACCGGCAGGAGCAGGTGATAAATGGTTTAATACTTAACAGCCCTTTCTTTGATTTTAATTTGCCTGCAATCAAGAAGTTAGTCGTACCTGTCATGGCGGCTTTTGGCAGAGTTAAACCGGAAGCAATATCTCCGGAAGGTTTAAAAAAAGGGTATCCTGAGAGTCTTCATAAAGATTATTATGGCGAGTGGGATTTCGATGAGCGTTATAAACCCATTAAAGGATTTCCGATAAATTTCGGGTGGATCAATGGCATATACCAGGCACAAAAAAAACTGCAAAAGGGACTCGATATACAATGCCCGGTGCTTGTTATGTTTTCGACAACAAGCGTGAAACCCGGAAAATACAGGGAAGAAATGAAAACGGCAGACGCCGTCCTCAATGTGAAAGATATTGAAAAATATGCCGACGGTCTTGGGAAAAACGTCAAAAAAGCAGCCATTGAAGACGGTGTTCACGATCTGATCCTCTCACGAAAAGATGTCAGGGAGAAAGTATATCAGACGATGGAAAGTTTCTTACGGGAAAATGGTTTTATCCAAGCGGGTTAGGTGATAAGTGGAAAAAGGTCAGACTTTCTCCCCTAATTCATAACATCAAAGGAATTCCAAACTCCCCTGCCCGCCGAAGCAGAGCGCAGGAGGGAAACTCCAGACTCATCCTACGCCTCAGCCGTTGGCCCTCCCATGGTAAAAGGCGGCATCATATCCGGTTTGGTTTCTTTGATGTGTCCGTGCAACGATTCGAATTTCCGGATATTGTCACTTAACGCATGAAAAAGCCGTTTGGCATGTTCAGGTGTGAGAATGATCCGTGATTTTACTTTTGCTTTTGGTGCTCCGGGCATCAGTTTAACAAAATCAATGATGAATTCGGCATGTGAATGGGTAATGATAGCCAGGTTTGAATAGATACCTTCGGCAATTTCATCGCTCAATTCAATATTGATTTGCTTCGTATTTTTTTCTTTTCGTCCATAGTTTCCGGATTTATTTATATAAAAAGCGCCCCTCAATATTGTGGGGCGCTTTTAAAAATGTTTATTCTACTGTTTCGTCAACTTCATGCTCTTCGGTTTCCGATGCCGATTCCATCACGGCTTCGTATTCTTCAAGAGAGCCGACAATGATGTCTTCATATTCACGAAGACCAGTCCCCGCAGGGATTTTATGCCCTACAATGACATTTTCTTTCAGGCCGAGAAGACCATCTCGTTTGGCATTGATTGATGCCTGTGTCAGGACTTTTGTCGTTTCCTGGAATGAAGCGGCGGAAATCCAGCTTTCGGTTTGCAGTGAAGCTTTTGTGATTCCCTGCAAAACCTGTTTTGCCG
>JAADID010000262.1 GCA_013151505.1 Chlorobiota bacterium
CAGGAGAAATGCGAAGGAGAAACCTTTACCGGCTTTCCGTTTGTTACGGGAGGTTCGGGAGAAATAACCTACGAATGGACAGGGCCGGATAATTTTTTCAGCACAAAAGACATAGTCACAATTGATAATCTAACTCAACAAAATGCAGGCATCTACACCCTCACCGTTACCGATACTATTGACTGTGTTACCAAACAGGAGTTGGATTTGACGGTCAACGAAAACCCGCAGGTTGCTTTTGCAGGACAGGACACTATTTTTGCCCGGCCCGGTTTCCTGCTCGAAGCGGGCAGCGGATATGCAGGTTACCTGTGGAACACGGGCGACACTGCCGATGCCATCACAGTCAACGACGAAGGACAGTACTGGGTGACGGTTACCTCCAAAGAAAGCTGCCAATCGGCAGACACGGTCATGGTCCTGTGGGGCGGGCAGCCCTTTTACCTGCCCAATGCCTTCACGCCCAACGGCGACGGGCTGAATGACGAGTTCAAACCCGTGCAGCGCTACGACCTGGTAAGAACCTACCACCTGTACATCTACAACCGCTGGGGACAGCTCATCTTCGAGACCTCCGACATCAACACCGGCTGGGACGGAACCTACAAAGGCCAGCCGGCGGAGCAGGGCACTTATATTTACAAGATTGTTTACACGGCCGCCTCCACCGGCGCCGCGCCGCAGAGCGTGGCGGGGAATGTGATGGTGGTGAGGTAGACGGGATGAGGGTTGCATGTTGCAGGGTGCGGGGATACGTCAACTGAAACAAAAAACTATAAATGATCGTCTATCTCTGATAGAATGGCGAGCGAAACATGCGCCGGGGAAAGCCATTCTGAAAGAGTCCCCGACAACTACTGGTGGGTGCAGGTTATCCGCCTGTGTTGCACTTCGGCGGACAGGCGGGTTACGTGTTACATGTTACCGGGTCCGGAGTAAGAGTGCCCAGAAAAAGTGTGTCAGTCAGGCTTCCTGAAAATATCCATTTTATTTTTTGGCCGCAGCTCTTCTTTCCAGTTGAAACCTTTTAACAGTTTCATGTCGGGGGGGAGTTTTTTTTCAGGATATGTTATTTCTTTAATGCTCGAAACATATTTTATAATGTTTACTTCGTTTTTCTTTAAACGGATAACCATAGAACTGGATTCTGCCAGGTCAATCCCAAGCAGGGTCCCGTCATCTTCACGAATATAGTAAAGTGTTTGGGCATTTCCATCCACAAGTATTTTATACAACTCGTTATTGCGGAAATACCCTATCATGTCTTTCCCCCTGATCTGATTGTATTTATCAAGTGAGTCAAGCGAAACGATAAAAGCCGTATTGAACATCACGAGCGAGTCGAGTTGATTACCCGAAACCACAACATGAACGGAGTCGGAAGTCAACTGGTTTTCCCCTGACCAAATCACCGGATCATGATAAAGCCGGATGGTTGAGTCGTTCATGCTGTAAGCCAGCGAGTCGCATCTGCCTTGCAAATCTTCCCTGAAAAACCTGACATTGTAATAGGCGAGCATTTTTTTCGCCTGTTTTTTCTTGTCGAAAAACATCCATAAAGTATCGGAATGAATATACATCGAATCTTTGTCATCATAAGTAATGGCCATGGCGCTGTCGGTAATATAGGAAACCCCCGTTTTATCCCACATATCCCCCAATTTCCCCCTGATGATCACACTGTGTAATGTGTCCTGTATTTCTACCCTGCCGAATGCCTCGCCGAAAGAAGTCAGGTTGTTGTAATGAATGCTGTCGGCGGTTACGGTTTGCTGCGAGCTGCTGATGACGGGTCTTTTGGTTAGTTTCGAAAAGTCCGTTTTTGTGTTGTACCATCCCTCTTCTGTATAGATGGTGCTTTCTTTTCCCCTGATCACAGTTGGGCCGATGAAAAAAGCCGTTTCCGTCACTGTGTTGTAGATCAGCGTATCGGAATAGGTCTCCGACCGAGGATTTACCAGAACCACATCTTTCCTGAAATAGAAAGTCTTGTTTTCAGTTTGATAATATCCGCTTTTGCTGGTCAGCGTATTGTCTTTACTGACGATGGTACCACCCTGGTCATAATAAGCTGTTTTTGTATTCCTGTTGTAAACCAGGTGGGGAGTGGTCAGCGTAGCCTTTTTGTCAATCAGCTTGACGTCGCCAAAGATCTCGGCAATGCGGGTATTGCCGTCGTAATACATCCGGTTGCCGTAAACATCAATGGTATCGTTCACGTTGATATGAACATTGCTGAAAGCTTCAAAACTGTTTTTTTTATCATCAAGGTAGGCGCTGTCGCTGTAAAACCGGGTATTCCCCTGGCGTATGATCACATTACCGAGTAATCTTTCCTTTCCTATTTTTTTAGTGTACCGCTGAACATCCGTTTTCTCCACATATATTTTTGTCTTCCGTTGGGCAACCGCAGAGAAAGACAAACCGATTAAAATGAAAAAAATTAAAACAGTAACGACTATGTGAATACCCGATTTCAATAAACAGCCTGTGTTATTATGTGAATTTAATTTTGAATATCAGTTTATTATCTTTTCCAAAGTTCCAAACTTTGGAAAAGATTTGTATTTATATTGCAAATGTAAAAATAATGAGCCCAACCTTTTCAATACCGCGAAATGTTCTGACAACTTTCCTACTTTAGCGCTTTATTTTTTTGACCAGAAAACAGAACGAAAATGAGGTTCGATCCGAAACGCAATTATGAAAAAAGCAGGAAAAAAGCAGGATATATCCCTTTAAAAGATGCCACACAAAAGGATTACGATCGCATCGGATTCATGTCGGGACTGGAAGTTCATCAGCAGTTGCTCACAAAAGAAAAACTTTTTTGCCATTGTCCCGCAGGAGTTTATAACGACCATGACGATTACGATGCCGAGCTTATCCGCCACATGCGTCCGACTTTGAGTGAGCTTGGAGAATACGATGGAACCGCATTGATGGAATTTAAGACAAGAAAACAAATCATTTACCGCTTAAAAAATCAATCGGCCTGCACTTACGAAGTAGATGACACCCCCCCTTTTCCCATGAACCGTGAAGCGCTGGAAATTGCGCTGGAAATATCGTTATTATCGAAACTGAATATCGTGGGTGAGGTTCACATCACCCGTAAACAATATCTTGACGGGAGCATCCCAACGGGTTTCCAGCGAACGGCCATCCTCGGCGTGGAAGGCGAGATAGAACTGCCTTACAAGAAAATACGTCTTATCCAGTTAAGCATTGAAGAAGATTCGTGCCGCGAGATTTCGGACATCGGACATACACGGGTTTACAAAACCGACCGCCTGGGAATGCCGCTTATTGAGACGGTCACTTATCCCGATTGCATGAACCCTTATGAAGTGAAAGACACCTGTGATTACATCCGCTTCCTGAACCGGAGTACGGGAAAGGTACGAACAGGTATGGGCGCCGGACGCCAGGATGTGAACGTCAGTTGCCGGGGCGGTTCAAGGGTGGAAATTAAGGGCGTTGCCCATACCAAATGGATACCGAGGCTGACACACAATGAGGCATTCAGACAATGGTCGCTGTTGCTGATGAGGGATATGCTGAAAGAGCGGATTAAAAACACGAAAAAATGGATGATGAAACCGGTTGAACTGGAAAAACGTATTCTGAAAGGAGTTAAACTTCCAGGTCACGCCGAAAAACTAATGGCGGTAAACCTGCCTGATTTCAGGGGAGCTTTATCCTGGTTTACACAGCCCGGTAAAATGTTTGCCGATGAAATTGCCGGACGGTTGAAAGTAATTGCCTGCATTGAACATCCCAACATGTTTCACTCCGAAGAATTTGAACCTTCAGTATCGGAGAAACAATGGAAGGAAATCAGGGAACTGCTGGATGCCGGCGAAAATGATGCCCAGGTTATCATCACCGGCCCGGCAGAAGATATTCCCACAGCCATTGAAACCGTGGAAGAAAGATGCCAGATGGCGCTGGAAGGAATTCCCAACGAAACCCGTAAATCATTTGAAGACGGAACTACTGTTTTTGAACGGGTATTGCCCGGCGCCGACCGCATGTATCCCGATACCGATTCGGCGCCTATCCCGCTGGACGACGATTATATAGAAAAACTGAAAAAGAACCTGCCGGGGGATATCATTGACAATTATAAAAAACTAAAAGAGTGGGATATACCCGAAGACACCTATACTTACATCTTCTCAAAAGACCATTTCGGCCTGATTTCGCGTATTATAAAAGAACTGGGCATTGACCCGAAATTTGTCGGGACTTTCTTCGGCCACACGTTGAAATCGGTGGAAAACAAAGCATGTTGTGCAGATGATTTCAAATATTCAATTTTATATCACATGTTTGCTTTTTTGAAAAAGGAAAAGCTGGATTTTGATCTGGCTGAAAAAATGCTCCCCGTTTTGATGCAGAATGCCAAAATGGATTTTGAGTCCATTCTCAATTCCCTGAAATTTAAACGGGTAAGCGCGGAAATCATACTTGAACAAATACCGGTCCTGAATGAAAAATTCGGAAACAACCATAAAAACGGAAATGAAATCAGCAGAAAAAACTGGGTGATGGGACAATTGAGAGGTGTCGCCATCGGCAACATGAATTTAACGGAATTAAGCAAGAAAATATGACAGAAGACATTTTTCAGGGATACAAAGGTGACGCCCTTGAGGTGCTGAAAAAATACAAAGTGCGGGTATGGGGGCAGGTAGAGGCCGAAACTACCCGCGGGACTTTTGAAGGCACAGTATTGCCCCGTTCCGAAAATGATGATGACCAGCATATCGTCATCAAGATCGTTACCGGCTATAATATCGGAATTGATATCCGCACAATCACGAAAATGAAAGAGGTTGGGTATAAAAAAGCCAATTATAAAATCCCGGAAAAACAATTCCCTGTTACGCCCGGCCTGCCGAAAGTCAAGTTGTTCGGAACGGGCGGCACCATTGCCTCCCGGCTGGATTACCGGACAGGGGCAGTGATTCCTGCTTTTTCACCCGGCGAACTGTACGGCGCTGTGCCCGAGCTTGCAGATATCTGCAACCTGGAAACCGAAAAAGTGTTTGCCGTTTTCAGTGAGAACATGGGCCCGAAACAATACATCGCCCTGGCCAAAGCCATCGGAAAGGAAATCAAAAAAGGGGTGGACGGCATTGTCATCGGACATGGTACCGACACCCTGCATCACACCGGGGCAGCACTGACCTTCATGGTACAGAACCTGCCCGTGCCGGTAGTGCTGGTGGGGTCCCAGCGCTCTTCCGACAGGCCCAGCTCCGATGCCGCCCTCAACCTGATGCACGCCATGAAAGCGGCCGGGCATTCCGACATTGCCGAGGTGATGGTCTGTATGTTCGGGCCCACTTCGGATGAATACGGTCTGTTGCACAAAGGGACACGCGTCCGCAAAATGCACTCTTCATACCGTTCCACGTTCCGCACCATCGGTGATACACCACTGGCACGCATTAACCGGAAGGAGATCATCCCCATCAAGGATAATTACAAAAAACGCCGCAGCGACAGGGATGTGAAAATATTACCCTATTTCAGCGATGACGTGACCATGCTGTATTACTATCCGGGGATGAAGCCCGATGTGCTGGATGCCATGATTGATGCCGGATACCGGGGGATCGTTTTTGTGGGGACAGGGCTGGGCCATGTGAACAAGGAACTCTATCCCGCCATCGAGCGGGCACAGGCCAAAGGAGTGCACATGTACATGACATTGCAAACCATCTGGGGATATGTCCACATGTTCGTTTACGACACCGGCCGCGACATGATGGCCAAAGGCATCATCCCGACAGGCAACATGCTGCCCGAAGTGGCCTGGGTAAAACTTTCCTGGATACTCGACCAGACCGACGACCCGCAAAAAGTGAAGGAAATGATGCTGACATCCGTGAACGACGAGATCACCCTGCGTGAGCCTTACAACGGCTACCTCGTTTACCAGGGCGGCGTTCCCGAAGTGGAGGAGTTTGTGCGGAAGGTTTATAAATAATGTTGAATTCATATCCAACATTTGCATTTAAAACAACATGCCGTTCCTCTGGAACGTAA
>JAADID010000305.1 GCA_013151505.1 Chlorobiota bacterium
CTTCGTGTGTCGGACCAAACGCCAAGAAGGTCAGAACAAAACAAAATCTTCAGGATTCCATTACCTCGATGGAGAATGAATTGTTCAATGTTCAGTCAACCCGCATGAACAAGCATAAAGTCCGGGATTTGATTGACCTTTACACGCAGTATGCAAAGGATTTTCCCGATGACACGCTGGCTCCGGTATATCTGTTCAAAGCATCCGATATTTCGATGAACATTTACCAGCCGATGAAAACCATCAGGATACTGGATACGATAATGGTGAAATATCCCGATTACAACAAAACGCCTACCGCTTTGTTCCTGAAAGCATTTGTTTACGAAGACCAGGTTAAGAATTATAAGCTGGCCAGGAAATATTATCAGATGTTCCTTGACAAATATCCCGATAACGAGTTTGCCGATGATGCCCGCATGTCGTTGCAAAATCTCGGCAAAACACCGGAAGAACTGATCAGGGAATTCGAAGAAAAGAATAAATAACCGCTTCAATTTACTTCAACCTGAAGGTCAGACCCAGGTTCAAAAAAACATTTGGCGGCTCGATGATATCCGGGATAACCCCCATCAGCCCGACTTCAGCGTTCAGCCCTACATTATCGGAAAAAAACCAACGTCCGCCGACAACCGCATCCAGCGCAAAATTGAACCCCCGGAGATGTCCCTCCTCGGGATAGTCACCGGAAGCGGTAATCAGAGCAGGGCCGAGTTGAAGACCGGCATAGATATCCCACTGGTTATCCAGCCCGATCATCGAATTGAAATGATAATCGGCGCGCCCCTGCAGGACAAAAACGCTGTGATTCCATCCTACCGAATTGTATAACCTCCAGCCCACATCAAATCCAACACTTATATCGTCGGTAATTCCAAAATCCATCCCGCCATGCAGCGGTATAATTACCGGACTGTTGCTCCAAAAACCCAAACCGGCATTTACTTCCATTCCGCCTTTTTTTATTGCGCCACTCTGAGCCATGAAAACAACAGGTACCGACACGATCAATAAAAAGAGAAACAGTTTTTTCATAGATCACCTTTTTTCAATTGCTACTTTTATACGAAATAAAGAAGATCAGGTTTTGTCAATTTTCCTGAAAAATAAAAAAGAAGCTGTCTCAAAAGAATAATTTCACGCAGAGCCGCAGAGTATGCAAAAAGATTTTTTATTGATACTTACCACATTAACTTTGTGATCGTTGCGTCTTTGCGTGAAAAAATAATAAATTCTGACCTTTTGAGACAGCCTCTTTTAATGAGCTCTATAAAAATCTTATAAGCTTATTCAGTGAAATTTCGTTTTGAGTAGATAATCATCAGCTTTTTTAAAATCCAAATGTTACGCCAAATCTCATAAAAGCGCCTGCGCCTCCTCCCAGTTCGGCATACAAACCGAATTTTTTACTGAACATCATTCTTCCTCCGACGAATCCTTCTCCGTAGCCGGTTATAGGCGATTTGTAATAATCCTCAAAAGGCTGAGGTCTGAATTTTATTCCGAAACCAACACCTCCATAAACATCCCATTTATCGCTATTAAAAACATGGAGATGCCAGGCTGCGCGCGGTCCGAGATAAATGACCGGTTTCGTAACGCCATCATAAGTTTTCCAGGATCCGTATTTAGCGAACTGCATTTCAAATAAACCGCCGAAGGATACCAGACCGACGTCGCCTGTGGGTATAGTGCCATACTCGCCACTGAAATTAATACTTGGAATAAACCCAAAATTGTAAGGTAATCCTATTCCTCCGTTAAACATGAGGCTACCTTTTTCAAAAACATGTTGTGCTTGTACCGACAAAGCAAACAAAACTCCCAATAAAATGAATGTTACTTTCTTCATGGTTTTATAATTTTTAGTTTACGTTTTTAAAAATGAGGCGCAAAAATAAAAACTTAACCAAACCAATATTCTTTTTCCGAAAATTAATCGAAAGAGAATTGTTAACATCGTTTTGTGAAAATTTATTTCGCATAACTGATGGCACGCGTCTCCCTGATCACAGTGATCTTGATCTGACCGGGGTAGGTCATTTCTTCCTGGATCTTTCGCGAAAGCTCATAAGAGAGCTTATTGGCATCAGTATCGGAGACCTTTTCGGCGCCCACAATAACACGTAACTCGCGACCTGCCTGAATGGCATAGGTTTTCACGACTCCCGGATAGGTAAGCGCCATTTCTTCAAGTTTTTTTAAACGCTGGATGTATGCTTCCACCACTTCGCGCCTTGCTCCGGGCCGTGCCCCGGAAATGGCGTCGCACACCTGAACAAGGGGTGCAATGAGTGTTTCCATTTCAACTTCATCGTGGTGTGCACCGATGGCATTGCATACGTCCGGTTTCTCTTTGTACTTTTCCGCCAGCTTCATACCCAGAATGGCATGGGGCAGGTCGGTTTCGTTCTCGGCAATTTTACCGACATCATGCAACAATCCGGCACGTTTTGCCTTTTTAGGATTCAGTCCCAGCTCTGAGGCCATGGTGGCGCTCAGGTTGGCAACTTCAATGGAATGGGCAAGCAGGTTCTGACCATAAGAAGAGCGAAACCGCATTTTTCCCACCAGTTTGATCAGTTCGGGGTGCATGTTGTGAATACCGAGGTCAATCACTGTTCTTTTACCAACTTCAATGATTTCCTGCTCAACCTCTTTTCTTGTTTTGTTCACCACCTCTTCGATGCGGGCGGGATGAATACGACCATCCGAAACCAGTTTCTGAAGCGAAAGGCGGGTGATCTCCCTGCGGATGGGATCGAAGCCTGACAACAGGATAGCATCCGGGCTGTCATCAATGATGATCTCAATGCCTGTGGCTGCTTCCAATGCCCTGATGTTTCTGCCTTCACGTCCGATGATTCGTCCTTTGATCTCGTCGCTGTCAATGTTAAATACAGTGACGGTATTTTCAATGGCGTGCTCTGCCGCGGTGCGCTGAATGGTTTCGATAATGATCTTTTTGGCCTTCTGCTCGGCGGTCATGTGGGCTTCGTCAACAATATCACGAACATATACCATGGCTTCCGCCTTGGCTTCTTCTTTTAACGATTCGATCAACTGTTCTTTGGCTTCATCTGCCGAAAGATGTGAAATGTTCTCAAGGTGTTTGACCTGTTCGGCATGCATGCGGTCAACTTCAGCCTGTTTCTTTTCCAGAATGTCAAGCTGTATATTCAGGTTTTTTTTAAGGATGTCAAGCTCGTTTTGTTTTCTTTGAGCTTCTTCTAACTTTTGTGAGAGCGATAATTCACGTTGCCTTATTTTGTTTTCGGCTCTTTGAATGTTATTGTTTTTCTCGGCAATAACTTTTTCGTGCTCTGTTTTCAGTTGAAGGAATTTTTCTTTGGCCTGCAGGATTTTCTCCTTCTTGATGACTTCTCCTTTTTCCCTTGCTTCCTCGAGTAGCGCGCTGCTCTTTTTCAGGATTTGCTTTTTCAATACCGTTGCTGTAAGCGCACTTCCCACGATTAATCCCACAATAGCAACGATCACATATATTAATATTTCCATAATTTAATATATTTTAGGCTTGCAACCGCTCAAATTTACCGATGGAAACCCGATTTCAAAATCCGAAAAGTTGAAAAACGGATTTCACCGGTATTATGCTGATTTGAAGTTTTGATTTTCTTTTCAGCGTTTACATAAAAAAAGCCCGCAATAATCCAGGAGTTATAGTAAACCCCGATTTTACATGCATAGGGCTGCCAGGATCCTCGGGCGTCCAGCGTCCCCCGCAAGGGGAATCCCTTAAAGGTAAACAGGCCTGTCCTTAAACCCTATGAGCTTAACCCTAATGACTTTAGTGTTGAGTTTACAAACTGTGAATTACGCGGGCAGTAACTTTATATTTTAAGAACGCTTATCCCTGATCAAGATGTTCTGACAACAACTGATCTATTTGTGACAATTTTTTTTCCATCTCTCCATCCTTAAAGGACTTTTCATTTTCCAGTCGCATCGAGTTCGCAACATGTTGTAACGCTGTCATGGCAAACAAATCCTGTTGATCCTTGTAGTGAAACGTGGCAGCGTATTCTTTTATTGTTTTATTTACCAGTTCAACCGCCTTCCTGACCAATTCTTCCTCTTCTCTTTCAACACTCAACTGATAAGGCCTTCCGGCAATAATTACTTTTATATTTTGTTTTGTTTGCACAACACTGTTACAAATTACTCTAATCGCTTAACACGTCAATGCTTTTCTCTATTTCCAGTATCAAATTGTCTATTTTTGTTTTAGTTTCCTCAACACCGTATCTTTTTTCAAGCGCATTTGCAAGCGAGATTTTTAATAATTCGTTTCGCTTTTCTTCTAAATCATTGCTCAATGTCCCGATTCTTTTTGTCAGGACATCTATATGTTGATGTAATTCTTCATTTTCCTTTTTCAGCTTGTTGAACATTTCGGTTAATTTCCTAACTTTATGCTCAATTCCGGAGACTAACGTCTGTTCATTCGCCATCTGGAAAATAAATTATTACTCAGCAAAGTTAGTTAAATAGTTCATAAATTACAAAAACAATAATTCTTTTTTTAATGAATATTTACAGTTCAATACCGGAAGAATTCCTTGTTTATCTTTGGAAACACAGCTTAACCAACAACAAGTTAGTTACTTCCGGCGGCCAGCCTCTGACAATAATTCACCCGGGAACCCGTAACATGGACAGCGGCCCCGACTTTTTCAACGGAAGGGTTAAAATCGGAAATACCACCTGGGCGGGAAATATTGAAATCCATGTGCTTTCTTCCGACTGGCGTAAACACGGGCATGACAACGATCCGGCTTACGACAATATTATCCTCCATGTGGTTTATCAAAACGACCGGCCTGTTTTCAGGAAAAACGGGGAACTGATCCCCACGCTGGAACTGAAAGACAATTTTGATTACCGGATCCTGGAAAATTACCGCAAGTTCCTTGAACTGAACAAATGGATTCCCTGCGAAGAAATGATCGCGTCGGTCAACCGCTTTGATGTGCTCTCGTGGCTCGACAAACTGATGGCCGAACGGCTGGAACACAAAGCACTCGAAATTGAAAACGAACTGAACAGCACCAAACAGAACTTTCAGGAAGTCTTTTACCGGAAACTGGCAAAAAATTTCGGGTTTAAAACCAACGGCGATGCGTTTGCGTTGCTGGCGCAATCGCTTCCGCTGAATATCCTGGCAAAACACAAGGAACACATTTTACAGTTGGAAGCGCTTTTATTCGGACAGGCGGGTATGTTGAAAACCGGGTTTAAAGATGATTATCCCAAAACCCTGAAAAAAGAATATGCTTTCCTGTCGGAAAAATACAACCTGAAACCCGTTGACCGCAAGCTCTGGAAGTTCATGCGGCTGCGCCCTGCCAATTTCCCGACGATCAGGATTTCGCAGTTTGCCCAGGTGATCTACCGTTCATCGGCTTTGCTGAATAAAATCCTGGAAACACCGAAACTGATTGATGTTATGGATTTCCTGAAAGTAGATGCCTCCGGATACTGGAATACCCATTTTGTTTTTGATAAAAAAGCGGGTAACCGGAAGAAACGCCTCGGAACGGCTTCCATACAGTTGATCCTGATCAATACGATCGTTCCTTTCCTGTTTGTTTACGGCAGGCACAAAGGCGATGCCGAATTACTGGAAAAAGCGCTGGCATGGCTCGAGCGACTTCCTCCCGAATCAAATGCCGTCATCAGGCGCTATGCTGCTTTGGGCATCAAACCGAAAAATGCCATGGAATCGCAGGCCCTTATCGAGATGAAGCACAACTATTGTTCAGAAAAACGGTGCCTGGAATGCCGGATCGGACACGTGCTGCTGAACAGGTGAGAGGGGAATGAGGGGAATAATGGAGTGGTGGAAAATCGGTTGTCATTTCGAGTAAAAAAACTCCCGGGAGCCCGTATAGAGTTATGACAAGAAAAAAAGTTGAAGGGTTAATCATTTTTCAAAATATTTAATATATCGTTGATATGCAATGCTTATCAAAGAACTTGTCAT
>JAADID010000066.1 GCA_013151505.1 Chlorobiota bacterium
TTGATTTTACGTTGAAGCGTTCCACGGCTTTTATGCTTACTTTCCTGAAAACAGGCAATGAGATGCCATTGCTTATTCCCCGTTTTATTGTAGATTACTGGTATGTGCCGCTTACATGGCTGGCACTTACCGTCTTTGCATGGTACCTTTATTCATTTACCGAAACAGGGCAGAATAAACCTGCCATAATCACAGGAAATAAGCTGAAAAACAGAAGCTATCAGGTTGTTGTCTTCGTTATCCTGTTTTTTCTGACCCTGGTTGGTGCCCGGGGTGGAATACAACCCAAACCATTGGCCATTCTCCATGCATCCCGGTATTCATCAGCCAAAGATGCTCCTCTTGTGCTCAATACTCCGTTCACGGTGATGCGGACATTGAAATATAAAAGTTTTGAAATCAAAGAATATTATCCTTTGGAAAAATGTCAGAAGATATACCCGACTTTGCATCGGTATAATTATCCTGATTCTTCATTCAGGAAGATAAATGTCGTTGTCATTGTTCTGGAAAGTTTCTCCCGCGAATACAGTGGATATCTGAACGGTTATAAAGGATACACACCGTTTCTGGATTCATTGATGCAACATTCATTGGTTTTTACACATGCCTTTTCAAATGGGTTAAGATCAATAGATGCCATCCCCTGTCTTGTTTCAGGCATACCGGATTTAATGGAAAATCCTTTTCTGTTTTCTGTTTATAACACTGATAATATTGGTGGTTTTGCCACTATTTTAAAAGAGAAAGGATATCGTACGGCTTTTTTCCACGGAGGAAACAACGGCACCATGAGTTTTGATTCTTTTGCTAAAATGGCTGGATTTGATGCCTATTACGGGCACACCGAATACAATAACGAGGAAGACGACAGCGAGAAAAATTATGACGGTTACTGGGGGATATACGACCATGCATTTTTGCAGTATTTTGCCCGGAAACTCAATTCTTTCAACCAGCCGTTTTTTGCTTTGGAGTTTACATTAAGCTCACACAATCCTTATAAAGTTCCGTATCAATACCGGGAGAAATTCCCCGAAACGGTTGTAAAAATACACCGGGTGGTGCAGTATTCCGATTTTTCATTGAAGCGGTTTTTTCAAACGGCTTCGACGATGCCCTGGTTTAAAAATACATTGTTCGTTATTTCGGCTGATCATCCCGGACATTCTATCAGTGTGTCTGAAAACAACAAGTTAAAGGATGACAGGCAAAAATTAAATGAGTATCAACTGGATTATTATAAAAATACGGTGGGGAGCTATGCCATACCTGTTCTGTTTTATTTTCCGGGAGACAGTTTACAGGGAATAATCAGCACGACTTTTCAACAAAGTGATGTATTACCAACCGTTTTGGATTATATGGGATATAATCAGCCGTTTATTGCATTTGGCAATAGTATTTTTAATGACAGTGTAAGCCATGTAGCGTTTGAATATATTAACGGAAATTACCAGATCATGAAAGGTGATTACAGTCTTTTATTCAACGGGGATACTGCAGTTTCTCTTTATAATAGCAAAGAGGACCCTGAACATGAAGTGAACCTGATCAGCGAAAAAAGGGAAATTGCAAATGAATTGGAAATGCAAATCAAAGCAATTATCCAGCAGTTCAATTACCGTCTGGTAAACAATAAGCTGGTCCCCTGAAATAATTGCAAAACCCCGCTTTAAAACAACCCTCCATGCTGATAGATTTCCATTTGAACTTCCGAAAAAGGTTCAATTTTAACAGATTTTCCTTTTGAAAGATTTTTCAGTTGACCGGTTTGAAAATTGACCTCAATCTCATCACCCGGCTCAATACCGGCTGTCTCAATAGTTTTATAAGTGAGTATCGGAAAGGCGGCATTGATGGCATTACGTTCGTAAATGGCCCCGAAAGATTCGGCAATAATCGCCTGGATGCCGAGTGTTTTAAAACCGTCCACCGCCTGCTGGCGTGAGCTGCCTGCGCCGAAGTTTTTGCCTGTAATCACTATGTCGCCCGGTTTGCATTTCTTGGCAAAATCCTCATATCCTTCAAGGTTGTCAAAAATATATTGTCCCATTTGATCGGGATCGGTGATTTGCAGGTAGCGGTTGTGATAGATCATATCGGTATCAATGTCATCCATCGGGATAACCCATGCCCGTCCTTTGACGACCACCGGTTTTTTCTCATGTTCTTTGTGATGTTGGGCAGCATGGAAAAGCTCTTCGGCCCTGATATCAAAATCAAAAATTGCCGGCTCCTCCGGAATCTGATCTTCGGTAGTGATGTACCCGGCTACGGCGCTGGCTGCCACCGATTCGGGTGAGGCGAGGTAAACCTTGCCCTTACCCTGTTTGCCCGGAAAATTCCTGTTGCCGGTACTAATGGTAATTTCACCCGGCCCGTTTTGGCCGACTTGCCCTGCCGCACACCCTGCACATCCTGCGTTGGAAACCAAAGCGCCTGCTTCTTTAAATATCTTAATTAACCCTTCATCGAGGCATTGCCGCCAGATCTCATCTGTCGTGGGAACGATTTTCAAAACCACACCGGGAGCTACCTTCCTGTTTTTCAGTACTCTGGCCACAGCCCGCATATCTTCCATCCGCCCGTTTGTACAACTGCCCACAAACGCCGAGTCAATTTTCACTCTTCTTTCCTCGTCAATATTAACCGAATCGTGCGGTTTACCCGGTCGGCTGACCATAGGTACAAATGTGCTGACGTCAATGGTAAATTCCTTTACGTATTCAGCCTCCGCATCGGCTTCAATTTTTTCCAGCTTTCTTCCGGTTCGTTCCTCACAATACTGCATTACCGCTTCATTAGGCTGGAAAAGGAGAATGATCACTCCCATCTCCGTACCCATTGAAGCAATAGTAATGCGTTGATCCAGGGTTAATTTATCAACCGGTTCGCCATAAAATTCCACGGAATAACCAAGCAAACTGTTTGCACCGAAACGGTGAAGAAGGTTCAAAACAAAATCTTTGGCAGAAACGTTTCCGGGTAATTCTCCTGTAAAATTGACCTTAACCGATTTGGGGACTTTAAACCACACTTTACCCCGGTGGAATGCAGCAGCAACATCTTTGTCACCCATACCTTGTCCGAAAGCGCCGATGGCTCCAAGAATGTTGGCGTGCGAATCGGTAGTAACCGCTGTTGATCCTGGCCATGCCAGCCCGTTTTGGATAAGTGTGTGTGTTCCGATACCGTTGTTGATATCAAATACTTTGATGTTGTGTTTTCTGGCAAAAATTCTTATGATCTGTTGGTTGACGGCATATTTCTGATCGCTGCCGGTGGGGTTGGTGTCCAGTGTGAAAAATGTTTTTGCGGGATCATCAATTTCCAGTGCATTTTCTTCGATGTTTTTTATCACATTGGGGCCGCCGAAATCGCGCGCCACACGGGCATCAATTTCTATGTCAACAATTTCTCCGGGCTTCACTTTATCTTTTCCCGAATGGGATGCAATTATTTTTTCAATGATGTTCATAAAATTCAATTTTATGGTGTCAAAAATAAAAGAAAAATAGTTGCACTGCCGGGAGAATCTCAAAGCTTTAAAACGAGTATAAAACTACACACGTTTAATTCCCTGCCTTTGCCGAAAAGGCTACATGCAGGCAGGCAAGGCATCATTAAACGGCATTGTGGGAAGAATGCGGTAGGAATTCCCTAACTATGAAACAGGGAATCTAATTTTCAACCATAATTGCTTGGTATTCCCACAAAATGTAATTTCCGATCTCAAGCACCATAACGGGTATGCGCTTCTTCATCATCTCACTTTGTTTAGCGAATCGGCCTGTTGCTGTGCTTTGATGTATGCCTGTTCCTCTTCAGGTGACAGCCATCCGCCTCCCAATGCCTTGTAGAGTGCAACATGGGCATTTAGCAGGTCTCTTCTGGTCTGGGAGTACTGCAACTGGGCATCAAAAGACTGCCGTTGGGATTCAAGCACTTCCAGATAGCTTGTTTGCCCTTTGTCATATCTTTGCAAAGACAGATATTCGGCGTTGATGGCTGCATTATACCTTTGTTTCTGGGCAACCAACTCTTCTTTCAGGGTTTGTATGGCAATAAGGGCATCTTCAACCTCCTGAAAAGCCTGGATAGCCACTTTCTCATATTCTCTTAAAGCAGCTTTTGTATTGGCTTTTTCAATTTCCACGCGTCTTTTGTTTTTTCCAAACTGGAAAAGCGGTCCTGTAAGCGATCCCGCTGCTGCCCATGCCAGTCCTCCGGCATTCAGCATAAAAAGGTCGTTGCTGGCATAACCCAACAAGCCGGTGATATTCAGTGACGGCCAGCGCATGGCCTGGGCTGCGCCGATCAGAGCGTTTTGTGCGGCATACCGGGCCTGTGCCTGTTGTACGTCGGGACGACGCAAAAGAAGTTCCGAGGGAAGACCGGCAGGTATTTCGGGGGGTTCTTCCTGATCAATCAGATGAATCCCGGTAGTGATCTCACCCGGGTAACGGCCAAGCAAAATATTAAGGGAGTTTTCCACTGTTGCAATTGCTCTTTTATAAACAGGAACTGCTGCCGCCGAGATGGCTCGTTGGATCTGGGCCTGGTTCAGGTCAATTTCCGGAATAATACCATAATCATATCTGGCCTGTATGATCATCAGCCCGCTGTCGCGCGAGGCAAGGGTTCTCCTGGATATTTCCAGCTTTGCCTGATAATCAAGTAAATAAAAATAGGTACTGGCAACGGCTGATATCAAACTTATTTGAATGGTCCTCAACCCGTATTCGGAAGCCAAAAGGTCAGCCCTGGCCGATTCGTTCAGCCGGCGGTATTTTCCCCAGAAACCGATTTCCCAGTACATCTCGGGATAGGCCGAGAAGTTGCTTGTATTGTTGTCAAAGAGTTGCCCTCCTCCGAAATTGCCGCCTCCGGCGTTGGCCGAAAACCCGAAGGAAGGCCATTGGTCGGCTTTTATATATCCGACATTTGCACGGGCTGCTTCAATTCGCGCTGCAGCAACAAGTACATCTTTATTCTCATTTAATGCTGTTTTGATCAGAGTATCCAGTACAGGATCATTGAACATTTCCCACCAGCGCAGGTTGACGATGGAATCATTGGCGATGCTGTCGAACCGGAAGGTTGACGGGCCTCCGTATTCCGGCGCCTGAAAGTCAGGGCCGAGCTTGCAACCGGAGAGGTAAAGAATTGTGCCGAGGATTAATATGGATAGTATTTTTTTCATATCTGTTTAATATGATTTACTTTAATTTCTAATTGCACTAATTGACCTAATTGATCTAAACAAATCCAAAATCCTAATTTCTAAACGGTTTAAGTTCATTTGATTGATTATTTTGGATTTAGTCATTTTCTACTTTTTTAGGTCAATTAGACATTAGGTTAATTAGGTCAATTCTTTTTATTTTAATTTGTTATATATCGCATTGAAAATTAAGTTTAACTCTTTGGCTTCCTGCCAGAGTATTTTTGCCTCCTCTTTTAAAGATGGTTCAGATGTCCAGATCATTCTCAAAAAATGTTTACACTCTCGTGATTCTTTTTTGCAAATTCCAATTTTGTTTTTAAAATCTTTCTTGCTAACAGCATCATCGGCTTCGCTATAATTTGCACCCACACTTGTACCTGCTTTTGTTAGTTGCTTGATCAATTCATCGTTGATAGTACCTTTTGGAACTTTCTTCAGAAATAGAATAATATTCTCTCCAAAAACAGCACTGCGTTCTTCAAGATCGTAGATTTTTTCGTTTGACATAATCTTTTTAATTTCTAATTGCACTAATAGACCTAATTGATCTAAACAAATCCGAAATCAGAATTTCTAAACCATTTAACTTCATTGCGTTGATTATTTCGGATTTAGTCATTTTTACTTATTTAGGTTAATTAGATATTAGGTCAATTAGGTCAATTCTTTTTTTCTCTTCTTCTCATATCCTGCTAATTTTCCAATTAATACAAACAACATCGGATAGAGAAAAACCCCCAGAAATG
>JAADID010000063.1 GCA_013151505.1 Chlorobiota bacterium
TTTCAAAATATAAAAATTATTTGGCTTTAGCCATAAATGTGTCACCTCACAATGCAATTCCACATATCAGGCACTTTTTTCTATTGGAAACAATAGCCATTTATGATTCTGCCTCCTTTGCCGTTGTCCTCACCGGCGACATTAGATTGGCAATAATATGCTGTTGGTGAGGACACCAACAGCCGTGATAATGATTTTAATAAAATTCTTTTACCCACGTTGGTGTCATCACCAACGGGCTTACATTAATATAATGTTATTGGCAGGGAAAAAGCCCTACCGGCTCTTCTGCTTTAAGCGTTCCTCTAAAGCCCTACTTCTCCCCTCCAAAAAGATTAATTTCAGGCAGTATGCCCGAAGCAGGGAAAATGTAAATGGATGAAAAATATAAATCTATGAGTCAATTCAATTTTACAGGATTGATACCTTTGCCTTTTTACAATGAACAATGGACATTTTCGATGTAACGGGAATCATCCTGGCCGGGGGTAAAAGCAGCCGGCTGGGTGAAGAAAAAGGTCTGGCATTATTTAACGGCAGGCCGCTTGTTTCTTATGCGATTGACATTTTGAAACCCATTTGCAGCAAGCTACTCGTAAGTGCTAACAATTACCGGAAGGAATATTCAAAATACGGGTTCGAGGTGGTGGAAGACCAGATCAAAGACATCGGCCCCATGGGAGGATTGTATGCCTGCATTAAACGGTCAACGACGAGGTATAATCTTGTTTTGTCCTGCGACACGCCGTTTGTCAGTTCCGCACTTTTTGAGTATTTGCTTGACTACATCGAAAACTTTCAGGCGGCAGTTCCCGTGCACGACAATGGAATGATGGAACCTTTGTGCGCTGTGTATACCACCAATGCGATCTGGAGTTTACAACTGACCATCGAAAAAAGAAATTACAAACTGATGGATTTCCTGAAACAGATCAGTTATAAACAAATCGAAATCCGTAATGACCTGCCGTTTTTCAGTGACGACCTGTTTGTAAACATCAATACGAAAAAAGATTTGAGAAATCATTCAGACGGAAGAGAATGACAAAGAAACAGGAAAAGTATGATGAGCTCTGGATGAAAGCCGCCGCTGCCTGTCTCAAAAAAGATCATCCGTCATCCTGTGTAATCGCTTTTGATGCCGTTGGACATGGCCGAACGGCGTTTTGAGATGTTCAAAAAAGAATAAGCCGGACTATTTTACTTTCACGAAGGGATAGCTGCTTGCAAATTGCGGATTAATCAGGTAACTGCCGTTTTTATCTATCCATCCCCATTCTCCGTTTTTGCGAACCATTGCTCTGCCATTGTTAAAATCCTTAATTCGTTCATACTGCGGGTTGACAATCCACGTTCCCGATTTATCAATAAACCCCCATTCCTTTCCTTTCAGTGCGCCAGCCAGCCCTTCATGGAAAGCTCTTACGTTTTCGAACTGCGGATTGATTATATATTTTCCTGCTTTGTCAACAAACCCCCACTCTTTTCCGATTTTAACAGCGGCCAGGCCTTCTGAAAAATTCTTGGCATCAACGAATTGCGGATTGATGACATAATTACCTTTTTTATCTACATAACCCCAGTCCTTGCCCTTTCTTACGCAGGTAAGTCCTTCACGGAATCCCTGTGTATTATCAAACTGGGGATTGATCACAAAATGTCCGGTTTTATCAATGTATCCCCAGTCACCAGTCATGTTGACCAATGCAAGGCCGTCAATAAAAGGTTTAGCCCGGTCAAACTGGGGGTTAATTACCCATGTGCCTTCTTTGTCCACATAACCCCATTTTTTTGCTTTCAACACAGCGGCCAGGCCTTCCGTAAAATTAAACGCTTTGTCAAACTGGGGATTGATGGCATATTTTCCCTGTTTATCCACAAAGCCCCACTGGCCGTTCTTGCGCATGGCAGCATATCCTTCCGAAAAATCCTTCACATTTTCAAACTGGGGATTGATCACATACTTACCTGTTTTATCAATAAATCCCCATTCCTTGCCTGCTTTGACAGCAGCGAGTCCGTCGGTGAAGTTTTTTACATCATCAAACTGGGGATTGATCACATATTTTCCCTCACTGTCAACGAATCCCCACTGCCCGTTCTTACGCATGGCTGCCAGTCCTTCGCTGAAATCATTGACGCGTTCGAATTGAGGATTGATAATCCAGTTACCGGACTCATTAATATAACCCCATTCTTTAGCGATACGCGCCCGGGCAATATACTGTTGCGAAAATAAATTGACAAAAAGAAATGTGGTTAAGATAATAAGGATAGTTTTTTTCATGATATTTTGTTTTGGAATTTTGTGAAGCTAATTTATAACTTTTTTGCGAACCTGAAATTAATAAGTTATTATTGCCCATGCAGTCTTTATTTACCGGCGGAATGGCAGAATACAATTTTTACTTTTTGCAGACAAAACCTTATTGAAATCAAGCAGGCTTTCCTTCATTATTTTCGAATCCTCGTCATGACAGCTGAGGCAAGCGCCCACGGTTAATATTTTCTTTTGTTCCTCAACTGAAAAAGGCCTGACATTTGTCCGGGTGGATGTTATCCCTGTTCTTTCTTCAAGAAATCCCGTCCATGAATCTTCAGGTAACCCGTCGTGTATATTGTCCTGATATTCGGGTTGGAAAATCCATTTTCCCGCCGTGTCGTGTATGATTATATAATCCAGTATTCCTTTGCCAAAGCCGAGAGCTACAGGGTTGTTGTGGCATGACTTGCAACTGCGCCCTTCGGATTGGGTCGTGTGCGGAGCAACAGGTGCAAACAGCCGTTTAAAGATCAATGAATCGTGTGACCGTTTATCAAAACTCTGTAAATCAATTGTCAGGATCATACCGGGAATAACCGGAATAATTGTTTTTTTATCACCCTCTTCCCGAACACCGAGAGCAGGCAGTTGGGCATTGTATTCCCCGGTGTATTCAACCCAGCTTCCTGTCTGCTCCCTGTTTGCCAGCATATTATAGCCCGGTTCGTTACGGTCGTATTCAGTATGGCATCCGATACAGGATGGTGCCCAGCCCGCATGACACGAAGAACAATTCAGGTTTTTATGGGCTGAATCTTGCGTACAGGCTTTCGCCGGCTGTTTCATCGGGAAAATCTTCTTTGAGTTTTTGCCGATCAGAAAAGCCGTATCATGCTCATACCATGTGTTGATTAGCGGTCTGTTCTTTTTCTGTGTAACAAGATATTTTTTACCCGAAGTATTCCCAAACCGCAACGAAGCAATAATGGCGGATTCATTATCCGGTTGATGCGGTTCAAGCAAACGGGGCTGGTTATCAAAATGGCAGTCGCTGCACTGAATATTTACCTGCTCTTCTTTGTGTGCATAAAAATTTCCGTCGCCCATCAGTTCATAAGAGTTATGACAGTCAATACATTCCATCCCCAGCCGGTGATGAACATCCGCTTTAACAAAACGGAAAACACGGTTACCTTCAACGATCCTGTAGTTTTTATTTTCTTTTAATTCATCAACCGTCAGGGTGGTTTCGTGCCATCCTTCATAGTTTGTCGCTATTCTTCCCGAGCGGCTGTGGCAGCCGAAGCAATGGTCATTTGTCACATTCAGGTCAATTGAAGGGTGGAAGGAAAAGTAAGTAGTATCATCGGGATTGTTCAAAAACGATTTCAATGCATTTTCTGCACGGTCACTGTAATTCAGATGACAGGCAAGACAGCCGCCTCCGCGGCTGGTTTCGGAGACAGGGCCCGGTGCGGTTTTTTCATTCCCGAGATGGCAGCGAACACACAGGTTTTTTAAATGTTCGTCAGCAGCCGAGTTGCCCAGATGATGAAGGGTTGTGAGCGCATCAGGATCATTCTGTTCGTCGAAAACAAAACGGTCAACGCTGATCATTCCGCTGAGGGTTGTCATCAACCCCGTATTTACACGGTTTACGATGTCAGCATGACAAGCAGTAACGCCACAGCTTTTGTCAGCATCTTTCAGGTTGCCCGGGATCAGTATCATCTTCCTGTGGGCATCCTTTTTATTTAAGGTATAAGGATCACCGCCATGACAGGAAAAGCAACCCATGGTTTCAGGATTATGCGAAGCCGAGAATCCGTTGACCTGCCCGTGACAGGCAAGGCAGCCTTCCTTTCTGCCGAATACATCCGGAGAAGAAAGTGTTTTATCAATATCGGTTTGCGGATTGATAAAAACTACTTTCGAAATTTTTAAAGGGTTATGTACATAATAAGAGTAGTTTTTTTCTCCCGGCCAGATCCACTCCCAGTTAGGGCCCCTGAAAAAATAACCTGTGATCGTCAGGATAAGATAAGCGATTGAAAGTACAAGTAAAGAACGTCTGGCAATAAATTGACTTTTTGAACTTCCGAACGGAGCAAAGAAAATCAGCAGCACAAACAATAAAATAAGGAGAATTGAAAGCTGCGGCGTCGTGAGCCAGTGCAATATTTCCTGCAATCCGACAAAGTACCAGGGACCTTTGATCACCGGATAAAAGCTGTCATGCAATGGCGCCCTGAAAAAATATCCGATGAGGATCAGCCCCAGAGCGACAATTATGGTTTCTTTCAGCCCGGGCCAGAAGGTTTTGTTGTGTTCGAGAATGATGATCACGATGAAAATGGTAAAAGTGGCAATATGATGGACATAAACCACTTGTAAACTGTCGGAGGTGCCGAATAACGATGTGGAAAAAAATGAACCGATAAGAGGTATGCCGTTTATTAATTTATCCAGTATCCTGCGCGCCTGCAGACTGTCGGCATCGGCTTTCAGTAAAAAACCGGTAAGCATAGCGAGAAAAATCACCAGTACCCCGATGCTCAACCTGAACCAGACGGCCTTGGAAATGTTGATCTTGTTGTTCCTGCTGAAATGATCCCAGATGTGGATTAAAATAAAAACGAGGAACAAGTTTGCGCTCCAGTAATGGATATTCCTGAAAAGCGAGCCGGCAGGATTAATCAGCATCAGTAAACTTATCGAACCGTAAGGATCATTGACGTCATACGGAATGGCAAGAAGAATACCCGATAATAAACAGATAAGAAAAAGAGCCAGGCTCATTTGTCCGAAAGTGGAAAAGGGCAGTATTTTTTTAAAAAGAGACAAAATCAGATATTAATGGTCATTACATTCGTTTCCTTGTTTATGGAATACTCAAGTTTTTCGAGAGGTTTTATCGCAGGGCCTTTCAGCGGGTTCCCTTTCAGGTCAAACATGGAACCGTGGCACGGGCAAACCAGTTTTCCATCTTCAAAAGTTTTGATCCTGCACCCCAGATGCGTACAATACGAAGAAAGGACAACAGGCTGTTCCGTGTTGATCACAATACAGTCTTCACGGAAAAGTACAGCCCTGTTGTCATTCATTGGGATCGTAACCGTTTTCTTTCTTTTGTTCTTTTGCAGGGTACCTGTCATTATACCCCACAAACCAAGGTAGGCCGCTCCGGCAAATGCGCCAACGGTTTTCAGAAAATATCTTCGTGAGTTTTTGCTATTCTTCAATACCCGATGTTTCAGGCAAAAATATCAAATTACATTTCAAAAACGGAAAATAAGTGCGGAATCGGTTACCCTTTTTCACTGATCGTTTTAAGCAGGTCGTAATTCAGGATTTTAAAATGCTTGCCCGTGACCTCTATTGTACCTATTTCAGTCAGGTCTTTAATGGCTCTGGTTACACTTTCTCTCGTCGAACAAACCAACGCAGCTATATCGTTTCGTGCCAGCGGCATAAAAAAGTCATTGCTTTTTTTTATTTCGTCAGCAAAATACAAAATGGCTTCAGCCAGCCTCCCGTTTATCTGTTTCTGATGAATATTCACAAACCGGTTAAAATAAATAAGTTCGTCTTTACATAAATAGACAATCAGTTCGTAGCCGAATTTAGCATTCCGGTTTATTAATTCTTTAAATGACCGGTTGTCAATAAAACAAACATCACATTCCTCCAAAGCCACTACAGAGAATTGATGAATTTTTTCAAATAAGATAGTCTGCAGCCCCATGTAACTACCCGGTTGAACAATCTTTAAAATCTGATCAATATCTTTTACCCCTTTTTTGCAAATTTTTGCCAGCCCGGATTTTAAATAGGCAACATGAGACGACAACAGTCCTTCTTTAATGATCTTTTCACCTGATTGAAAAGTGATTTCAGCGCAATTGTCCTGAAGAATATTCAATTGTTCAGGTTCAAGAACTTCAACGGCTTTTGATTTGATAATACAATCTTTACATAACTGCATAATACAAAGGTAATTATTTATAGCCTGTTTTTCGTTAGAAATACGTGATTTAAATCACTTAAGAAAGAGAAAAAAGTCACTTTTGAAATGTATTAATAATAAGAGCCCGGTTTGATTTCTTTTTTTTCTTAACACACTATTTATCACCATGTCTGAAAGATAAAACGGGTATTAATATCTTATATTTATACACAAAATTGACTGATCGTAAAAACTAATAATATGAAAGCCAATACAAAAATATTAATGAAAGCAACGCTGATATTTGCATTCATCGGATTTATCACCTATCTGTTACTCATCCTTGCCAGTTTCCTGGGTTGTTGCACGGGTATCACCGGCCATACATTTCACCAGATCGTAACGGTCCTCGTTGTTGCGAGCGTTGTCACATTTGGTATTTGTTTTTCAACAATTGCTATAAAGGGATAAAAGATGAGACCTGACCACATTAAAAACCGGTATATTTTTGATCCGGATTGGATTACAGGGGATGATCATTCGCGCTTTTTACTGTGATTAACAGGAATAGCAAAGTTCTAATTCTTTTTTCTGAAAAATAACCTGGAGAAAAACCGTTTAATAAAATTACTGAAAAAACGGTATTGTCCAAAAACCGTTCCCCAGGCCAGCAGCAACAGATTGTAAACAGGTAACAGGATAACAATAAAAACCAGCGCTTTCAGCCAAAAGGGTGTGTTTTCCGTCATCCCCAGCAAACTATCAATAAACCTGTTCACATAAATAAATGAGAAACCGGTAACTGCAAAAACTGCCAGTATGACCAGCACCTGGCCCGTACCGGAAATTCCCCAGCGTTTTTTCAGTTTTTCAAGGATATCTTTCATACTCATGCTATAATCTGAATGTACCCTTCCCCCCTGATACGACAATATTTTTACGTAAACCGGCCAAACGTTTACCGTTCCAGGCAAGAGTAGCTACATGATTCTTAGTTTTTGACTTTTTACTCTGCTTTTACTTGTGGAAGGCGAAGAATAAACCGAATAGTCATCAACATCCCTGGTAATTATGGCGCCGGAGCCAATGACGGATTTAATTCCAATTTTGATATATGGATTTACCAGGGCGTTAATTCCGATAAAAGTATTTCTACCCACCAGGACATCCGAACCAATAGTTGCCGTAGATATAAAACAGTTATCCTCAATCTTTACATTTTGCCCGATCTGGGTTCCGATCAAAACCACATTATTACCTATTTCAACAAAGGGTTCAATGGAGGTGGCCTGAAGAATGAATACATTCTCGCCGATGATCAGGTCGGGCCAGGTCTGAGCTTTTGAGCTGATATAACTAACCAGTGTATATCCTTTTTCCTTGATATTGTAAAACACTCTTTCACGTAATTCATTCCGGTCCTGAGCGCCAAGGGCGATGAACATTTTATATTCTGCAGGCGGGTATTTATCTGTTATTTCTTCAAAAGGCACATTGGGAAGGCCCAAAAATCGAGGTGATGAAATGTATTTTGATTCAACTGAAAATGCAACGACTTCGTATTCACTGTCGTTTGCAAGTAGATAGTGCATCAATTTGGCCTGGTTTCCCGTACCAAAAACAACAACTTTGTTCATATCTTGTAGCGTTTATGGTTTTTGTAAAATTAGTTTAGTCGTAGTACTGGTTTTATCATCTGAAACTTTAAGTATATAAATACCCGGCTTTTCTCCGGACAAATCAATAATCTCCATCCGTCCCGGTACTGAATGTTGTACGTTCTTTTGCAATATAAAGTTACCTGATATATTCATTACAGTAATATTCCGTATATTTTTCGAATCAATATAAAAGATCCCCTTTGAAGGATTAGGGTAAACCAATGTGTTTCTGTTGTTTTCGTGATCATCTATTCCGGATATCACATGAACGGTAACCCGATCGGAAAAGATCGTTTCGGTCAATGTTCCGTCAATTGATGATCCGGTTAGCCGGAAAAAGCAAACCGTGCTATCATTCAGATGGCTGAAATCCCAATAAAAAGACGTATTGGTAAGCCCGTTTGAAATTTCCTCCCAGATTTCACCTCCGTCAATCGAATAGTCCAGTGAATAATACAAGGGGTTTCCATCATCAGGGTTTAACACCTGCCAGATGATGGTGTCGCCTGTTCCCGTCCACATTTCAGCCGTGTCAGGATTGACAAAGCGAATATCCGGTATCTCGTAACTATGCAATAACTCGGCAAATCCAACGC
>JAADID010000196.1 GCA_013151505.1 Chlorobiota bacterium
GATTAGTGATTTGCGAATAATGATTTGTGAAGATTGGAAAGGTGGCCATCGAATTTATTCTTTGGCGGAAATCCAAATTTCCTGACCGCCATTACATTGGAATGTTTGGGATTTAGACATTGGAAATTATTTCGGTAAATTAGAAATTAATGCAATTAGAGCAATTTTTCATGCACTTTGTCAAATCTCTTGCATCATTTGGTACATATCTGATAGCCATTCCGGTATTTATGGATTACATTTGTATATGATTAAAAATTGAAATTTTAAAAAACTTTACACCCAGGTACTTTTCGTTCATACTGGTATTTAAAGCAGGGAGCAAACATAACGGTTGGTGAATACGTGATGTTTTGTTCCCTGTTTTCTTTGTTATTTCACATCAAAAGGTCCCTGCATCCGTTGAATGAGGCCAACAGCGGGCTGGGCGGGGCATCTCCGGCCTGGTTTCCGAATTGCATTATAAATATTTCACCCATCTCCATGAACAGCGCAAAGAGCTGCTTGAAAACATCGAAGCCCTGAACCTGCACCTTGAAAGCGGGCTTAACCTGTTTTATTCCCGGCAAGGGCATAAAATGAACCAAATCATGAAAACCCTTACGGTGACGGCTACCATATTTATCCCACTGACGTTTGTGGCGGGCGTTTATGGTATGAATTTCAGACACATGCCCGAACTGGGCTGGGAATGGGGTTACTTTACAGTCTGGGGCATTGTGATCGCAATGGTAGTGGGGATGATGTTCTGGTTTAGGAAAAAGAGAAAAAGAGATGGTTTTAAAACTTTTTGTACTTTGGTACTCTCATTTAATCTCAAACATTCCAAAATCTATCTTGTAGTTGTTTGAAATTAAAATTAACCGCATAATGAAAAAGCGTCTTGTCATTTTTGGTTTTTTGTTCATCGTTTTTACTACCGCCGTATATCCCCAGTTTTTTGAAAATAATTTTCATATTATTTCAAGCCAGTTATCGGTTTTTGAATACATCAGCGGAGACCTGAACAATGACGGGGTTACGGATGTGCTGACGAGTTCCTGGAAGGACGGGTTAGTCTGTCTGGCAAGATCAAAGGATCATATTGGATTTGTTCCGCAAATAATTGACAGCAGCTTGCCATCCCATCTGATTGTTACGGATATTGATAATGATCAGGATAACGATATTATCGGATCTTTTGAAGCGCATCAGGCTCCCTGGGATTATCACATTGTAATTTATTACAACGACGGGAAAGGACATTTTGAAAAACAATTATTTCAGGTAGAACAAGCGGTTGAATATCTAACTGTGGGAGATTTGGATGCTGATAAATTCAAAGATATTCTTATGCTGGGCAATGACGGCTATTTATATTTTTTCATCAATCCGGGGCTGGATATTGACCTGAAAAAAGCGCCCGCGTCCAGCAAAATAAAGTTCCGCACGGGTTTTCAAATCGAAAGGGAAAAAAATTCACCCGGAAACCTGCTGTCCATTACCGACATGAACAATGACAGATTGAATGATATAGTGCTGGGATACGGCAATTATGTGTATCTGTTGTTCAACAAGGGCAACAATGAGTTTGAAGACCCGATCGTTTTCAACTTTCAAAAAGATATCAACCAGATGACCGTTTATGATTACAATAACGACGGATATAAAGATATCCTGGTTAAGTGTTCTGACGGATTGTACCTGCACATCAGTGATAAGCAAAATAATTTTATTCAGACCATCTTCGTATTAAAATCAGCAAGGATAGTTTCTTATGAAGTCAACGATCTGAATGGTGACGGTTATCCCGACATTTTATTTAATGAACGGTATAAAACGGGATGGTATAAAAACACACAGGATTTTATTTTTCAGCGTGTAATTATCCATGAAGAGAATGAAAATGAAAACAAACAGTTTGTAAACACGCTGGGATTTGATTATGACGGCGACGACATGAAAGACCTTGTTTGTTTTGCCCGCGATCATTACAATGTTTTCAGAAATATCAATGGCGGTACTTTTAAACCATTTCTCACAAGGAACGATATGAGAGATGTAACCTGTTTTTGTGTCGGCGATTTTGACGGAAGCAATGCGAAGGATATCATCGCCATACATAAGCGAAACCTTAACATGAATGAGGATATACCCAGCGGCATTTTTATATTTAAAAATTATCAGGAAAGCGGTTTTGAAATTTCAGAAAAAATTTCCGAAGACCAGGGCAGTATCATCCGTTCCGGGGATATAAACCAGGACGGGTATCCCGACTTCGTGATTTGTGATGAGAACAGCCCGGATGGGAAATATTATCTGCAATGGTATGAAAACAACGGCGACGCATCTTTCATAAAACATAAAGCCAATTCACCATTCGATCAACGGCTTACCGATTTTGCACTCATTGATTACGATAACGACGGATATCTTGATATTGTGGGAATTGCTTATGCTTATGATAATTATCTGTTTTGGCTGCGAAATAATGAAGGAAAAGATTTTAAAGAACCGCAGGTATTATATACCGGTTATTTACAACAGCTTACCTATCTGTATCCGGAAGATTTTACCGGCAACGGCTATCCTGATTTTATCATCATGGGTGAATACCATAAATTGTTTTTTCTGAAAAACAAAGACGGAAAATCGTTCGAAGAAGAACCGATCGGCCCTGAAAAAAAATTCAACAATTTTACAGTTGCCGACCTGGACAATGACGGTAAAAATGATATTATCGTTAATGTAAAGGGGGATAAGAAAAAAGTTCAAACCGGCTGGTACAGAAATATGGGGGACGGCCGTTTCAGCGATTTTATTCTGGCAGGAATCATCAACACCAGGGATGACAATCCTTTCAGCAGAACATTTGCGGCGGACATAAACGTGGACGGGGCAATAGATTTGATCACCGAAACGAGCGACACGGTTTACTATTACATGAATAACGGGGCCGGTGATTTTGGGTTACAGGAAAAAAATCCTGTCGGATTCTATAATGCTATCCAATCGTTTACCGACCTTGACGATGATGATGACCCTGACATGATCAGCTATCTGAAGGATGATTTCTTTTTTGAAAGCCCTCAATTAGTATGGTTTAAAAACCGCCACAATACAAAAGCCAACCTGTATTGGAGTATATGTAAGGGGGACAGCATTAATCTTTACGGAAACTGGATAAGTGAACCTGGAAATTATATTGTGGAATTTAATTCACAGAATAACGGCGACAGTCTTTTTATTTTACAACTTGACGTGTTCCCCAACAACATTACTTCGTTTGACATCAGCGGAGAGGCAACTCCGGAACAAAATAAAATGCTGGAATACTTTGTAACCCCTGAAATTGACTCTCTATCATATTTCTGGGATATAGAGAACGGGACAATTGAAAATCTGTTCTTTCAGACACAGGCAACGGTTAAATGGGACAATACAGGTCCGGGGCGACTGAAAGTCACGGCAATTGATCTTAAAACCAAATGCACGAAACAAAAAGAAATGAATGTTTCGATTCAGAAATCTCAGCAAAATGATTTCACGGTTTATCCAAATCCGGCTGTTGAAATCATTAATCTGCCTTCAGTCAGCGACACGATCTATACTGAAATTTTTAATATCAACGGAAGTATGGTCAAAACTTCGGACAAATCAGTTATTTATGTGAGCGATCTACCCGCAGGTGTTTATATTCTTAAAATGTTCAACAAGACGGGAAAATTACTACATACAAAAAAGATTGTCATCCGGTAACAACCAATTTCTCAGAAGAATGAACAGCGATGCCAGGATCAGATAGGCGATTTCGGCTTGTCTTTGTTTTTTGCTGTTCATGGGATTTCCCGTATCACTGAAATTCGTGTGGTTTTATGAATGGAATATTTCTACTGCAAAAACTGCATAAATTTGTACAGCATATTTACTTTTAATTAAAAAAATGTATAACCATTGTTTCATTAATTGTTCATTCTTGCTTTTTTATTGAAGGCTGGCGATTGATTGTTAGACTCTGATTATCGCAGATTGGTTATGATTTTTCGATATTTGACCTCTGGCATTTGTGTGGTGTTGTCTTTGCCTGTAACCCGGAACATGCAATCGGCCCCAAAGCCACGCAGTCCTGACCCCGCGCCTCGTAACCCGCATCAATCTCACCGTTCCCAAATTTCAACAATATCCACCCTCGGCCCGACCATACATATACTGATCTGCTCTTTCGCCAGGGTATATTTTACCCAAACTTTTTTACCGTCTTTGATCTCAATATCAAAACCGCCGAGGTTGTCTGGCTCCAGCACTTCACCGTCATCCAGCTTAATGACCCAGGAACATCCGTCAAGGCCGGTATAATCATACAAAGTGGCTTTAACTGCCTTTGCATCAGGTGATGTTTTGTCGCAAGCAGATATAAAAAATATTGGAATCAGGAAAAAAATGATATACAGCCGGGGTGTTTTCATGATTTGTTCTTTCCCGCTGGTTTTGCAAAAAGCATGCCGGGAGCCTGACATTCTGCTTATGGACACGATCCGTTTTTCTTATTTAAAAACAACCTTGTGTTTCTAAATTATTTGTTTTAATTTAATCGTGAATGTAAAATTTAATAGCTCATTCCTGTTCAAACCACCCTTTCCCCGCATCGGGATAGCAATCAATTTCCGGAACATAGGGTTTGATGTCCAGCAAAGGTGTTCCTTCAATCATGTCTGCGCCGGTGAAATGTATGATATTATTTTCGACAGAAGTTATTTTTACAATGGTCAAGCCTATCTTATTAGGACGGAGCGGACTGCGGATCGAAAAAACGCCGCGTGGAGTTGTCCTGCCTTTCGGGTACTGTATAAGTTTTAATTCTTCATCTTTTTTGTGAAAATAAAAAATCAAATGGGCATGGGTGAATGTGTCGAGGTCTTTCAACCCTTCGGTATATTCTTCAAAGATTTCGGCATACGCTGCCGTATCTTCACCAAAACGCCCCTGTCGCGGGATTTTCTCAAAATTGTTAAACGGAGAGTGAATAATGCCGATGGGTTTAAAAACGATTTTTTCTGGATTCATGTTATCAGTTTTTCTCAAGATAAAACTTTTCCTGATTTATATTAAAAGTGTTCCTTTAGGGAAATCCGGATGAGCAAAAAGATTTTATTCTTTGGCTAATCTTTTCACCTCATTTATTAATTCCTGACTCATAAACAAACCTGAATTCTCAAGTTTATTCATGTATGACGAGACCGATTTGATTAAATTCTGTTTTTTTGCCTGTAGCAAAACACCAACAGACCCTATAACTTTTATTTGATTATATTTTGCAATTTTTCTGGCCCGGCTATCATCAATAAGTAAATAATCGGCATTTAACATTTTGGATAACAGCATGGCGGATATTTCTCCTTTACCAAGATTTGATGGGAGATTTAGAATTGTGTCCGTTTCAGTTGATTTTATTTTATCCTTTAAAAAAAGTGATAGCTTTTTTGAATAAGGTTTACCGGTAATTATACATTCGTCATATATTTCCTTTGTTACAAACACCTCATCAAACATTTTGTCCAGTAAATCCAATGCCTCACAGGTTGACAAAGCAATAAGTGCAGATGTATCGGCAACTAATTTCATTTGGGAAGCGTAATATCCTGTTGCATTTCATCTTTGATCTCACCAACATTAAAGTTGATAACAGGTATATTATATTGCTGACATTTTTCAATAAAGGTATATCTGTCTATTCCGGCTATTTCACAGGCGGCTCCAGCTGATACCTGACCGGATTGAAACATCATCAGGGCAATATACAATTTTATTTGCTTTTCGACATTTTGTTTCCTCTCGTTTACAAAATATATATCGGGAATTTGGATTGTAAATTGCATAATTACATTTGATTAGATCAGTAAAAGATTACATTACAAAAATAATGATTTCTCTTGAATATTCAGAAAAAGAATATACTTTAAAGCCAAAATCATTAACTTTAGCCACTTTAAACCAAAAACCTTTACTCATGAAACGATTAATTATTGCAACATTAAGCGGACTATTATTCGGATTTGTTTGTTTTGGCTTTGCCTGCAGCGGCCCCAATGAAATTGCACCCTGGCTCGGCGCCTCCATTATTACCGGTCGTACTTTGCTGGGGTTTGGTATCGGCATAAGCCGTTTCTCAATGAAAAACTGGGCAATCCATGGAATTGTCATGGGTTTCCTTTTCAGTATCCCCATGGCATTGGGCTCGATGATGGGGCCCGAAAATCCGGAAATGTCTGCATCAACCATCGCCATTTCCACTGTGGTTATGGGTGTGATCTACGGTTTTCTCATCGAACTGATCACCAGTATATTTTTCAAAGCGCCGTTGGCTGAAAATAAGTAAACGGAAAAAGCATCTCTTTCGGATTTAATCCGAATGCATTCCATTGGAGGAATCCGGAAGAGATTCAACGGTATTTTTTGTTTTTTACAAATGCGGCTGCAATAGTTGGATGATCTGCTGCGCCGGGATTACTCCGGCCTGCCTGAAAACCACTTGTCCGTTTTTAAAAACCATCAGCGTTCCATCAGCGTTGGAACACTCCTGATCTGATATTTTTGTGCAATAGCCGGGTTGCGGTCCACATCAATTTTTAATATTCTTATCCGGTCGCCCAACTGCTTTTTCACATCTTTCAAAATGGGCGGCATCATCCGGCAGGGCTGGCACCATTCCGCCGAAAAATCTATCAGTACAGGTTTATTTCCATTGATTATATCAGTGAATTTGCTCATTTTTCTTTTTTATTTTCCGGGAAATCAATTTCTGTTCCTTTCGGGAAAAACTGACAAAATGTATGAGAAAATGCATCCTGCAAAAGAAACCGGCATACACTTTGCAAGTAAACCAGCTCATAAATAAAAATAATAATGACCCGTCAGATCAAAGTTTCGGTCTTTGTTTTACTTTTGATATCCCTTGCGCAATGGTCCTGCAAAAAGGATGAAGTTAGTTGTACTGACAATGAAGCATTTTGCCACTTCGTAAACGATAGAAATTATGAGGCAATGGGACCAATAATCAACAACTTTCTGATAACGCAGAAAAAGAACAGCCATGATGAAAGTCTGCAAAATCTAATTCAATGGCTGGAGTGCAAAAGTTGCGTTGCCCGTTCAGAAATACTTTGTAATTCCTGTATTGAAACATATCCTCCGCAAAGCGAAATCCGGGTTGTGTTTTATTATAAATGGACAACTGACACACTTGTCATGGACATATTGATGGATGAACCGCTAAAGTTTCTTGCCTGGCACTGATAAATTGTTTTCAGGAATAGAACCGAACCGGAATAAATCTCTTTTCCGGCCGGGTGCAAGTCCACCCTGCGGGTCTGGTCAGTATAATCAACAGGTATAGATTTTCCCCGGCAGACTGCGTACAACTCCTTCAAATTCCAGGTTCAGCAGGGCAGCAGCTACTTTTGAAGTGGACAAGCCGCTTTTGAGCACAATTTCGTCAATGGCAATTTCCCCGGCTTCTTTGATCAACTCAAAAATGGCTGTTTCTTCTTCAGTCATGTTGACAAACAATTCCGGTTGTGTTTTTTTCCTCACAGGCTTGTCGTCCCAGCCCATCAGATAGGAAATATCATTTCCTGTTTCACACAATGCTGCACGGTTTGTTTTGATCAGGAAATTGCATCCTTCCGACATTTCATCATTCACCCTGCCGGGTACGGCAAAAACATCCCGGTTGTATGAACCTGCCAGATCGGCTGTGATCAGCGCCCCTCCCCTTCGCCCCGACTCCACTACCAGTACCGCATCGCTCATGCCTGCCACAATGCGGTTACGTCTGGGAAAATTCTCACGGTCGGGATTGGTTTCCGACATAAATTCGGTAAGCAGGCCGCCATGTTCAAGCATCCGCTCTGCCAGCTTCCTGTTTTGCCCGGGATAGATGCGGTCCATACCATGAGCCAGAACGCCTATGGTTTCCATACTGTAATCCAGCGCCTTGCGGTGTGCGCAACTGTCCACGCCATACGCCAGGCCACTGACGATCATCACACCCTGTTCTTTGAGGTCACTCAATATTTCATCACAGCGTGACTTTCCATAATTGGTTACCCGCCGGGTACCGACTACCGCCAGTACACGTCCGGCATTCAGGTTGGATGTGCCTTTGGAATACAGCAACATAGGGCCGTCTTCGCAATGTAACAGGCGGGCAGGATAATCTGCATCAGTATAAAATAAAGGTTTTATCTGATACCTTTCAATAAAAGCCATCTCCTTTTCCGCACGATCAAAAACAGTGTGGCTCAAAATATTATTGACAATGACATGGCCTATTCCCGGAATTTTCATCAGGGCCTTTCGTTTTTCCTTAAAAACAGCTTCGGGGCTCCCACAATAGGCCACCAGCTTTTTCCCGTTCACATCACCTACATTCGGGATGAGGGTTAAGGCAATCTGATATAAAAGGTCACTGTTCATCGGCTGGTCAAATTTATTGAAATTTGGGGTTGTTTTTTTATTATCTATTATTTTCCCAAAAACCCAACCCTGAAGGCTTGGGTAATTGATCTGTTTCATAGCTTTTTATCTGCTTTGCTATCAGTTTCCCGGCCATTCAGGGCCGGGTATACTCCAACCATCCACCCTTCCATCCTTCCATATTTATTCATAGCTTTGTAAATCATGCCATCACCAAAAACCATACTGGTCTGCCCGCTGGACTGGGGACTCGGTCATGCCACCCGGATGGTCCCCGTCATCGAAGCGCTGCTTGATCAAGGTGCGAGAGTGATCCTCGGTGCCGACAACCGTCCGTTGAGCTTTTTGATGCAACGTTTCCCTGGCTGCGAATTTGTCAAGCTACCTGGTTTTACGCCGGTTTATCCCAAAGACGGCTCCATGGCGCTGGCCATGTTGAAGTCATTCCCGCAAATGCGCACTGCTGCCAACAAAGCGCACGAATTGTTGCAAAAGATCATTTCCGAAAAGCAGGTGGACATTGTCATTTCGGATAATCGCTATGAGTTACATTCTGAAAATGCTTATTGTATTTTCATTACCCATCAGCTCGATATTGCCACGCCGGGCATCACAGCGCCTGCCAGACCCATTATCCGGGGAATAATTAACCAGTACATCCGAAAATATAACGAATTGTGGATACCAGACTTTGAAGGTGAACCAAACCTTTCCGGGAAACTTTCGCACATCAAAAATATGCCCGTAAACAATTACCATTTCATCGGGCCATTGAGCCGTTTTATTGGTATTAAAGCAGAAACTCCGGCAGAAGAACCGGATATCCTTGTCCTGTTATCCGGACCGGAGCCCCAGCGTACTATCCTTGAGGAATTACTCATCAGCCAGTTAACCGATACTGGCAAAAAAGCCATGATCTTACAGGGCAAGCCGGAAGAAACCCCTGAACGTCATACGGGTAACATCAAACTTATCCCCCACCTTCCCGATGAAAAAATGGCCGGGTTGATCAAAAGCGCCAAACTGATTATCAGCCGGCCGGGATATTCTACCATCATGGACCTGGCCGTGCTGGGCAAAAAAGCCGTTTTCATTCCCACTCCCGGACAAACCGAACAGGAATACCTCGCAGAACGTTTTAAAAGAGAAAAAAACTTTTACTCTGAACCGCAGAAAACTTTTGAGCTGAAAAGAGCAATGGAAAAACAGGGACATTACAAGGGCTTATCTGTAAGAATAAATTACAGGACGCTTGAAAAAAGGATAGATACAATTCTCAAACAAATCCAGGTTTGAAATTTATTTGAATAACCTTCTAGCAGAAAATCATTGTTTTTTTATTAATTTTGTAGTAAATACCATTTTGTGAAAATCATCAGGGAAAATAACGAAATCAAATTCAGTATTCCCGAAGGAGTACTTGATATCAGCGAACTGCAAAAACTTGTTGATTTTATCCGTTTCCGGGAAATAACGTCAAAAAGCAGAGCCAAACCTGAAGATGTTGAAAATCTTGCCAATGAAATTAATGAATCCTGGTGGGAAAAGAATAAATCCAGATTTGAAAAGTGAACCTTGTTGTTGATACCAACATTATTATTTCCCTGCTCATCACGCCATCAGGAACAATTGCTGATATAGTTTTCAATAAACTTGACAAATTTGTTCTTATTTCACCACGTTTCATGTTCGATGAACTTTTGGGCAAGTCTGAAAAAATCAGGAAAATAACGGGCTATTCGACAAAAGACCTGAGGGAATTGTTTTATATTATTCGTGAAAACATTGAATTCATAGATGATGAATTAATTACATTTGAAAATCAGAAAAAAGCATTGCAATTGATACATGATATTGATAAAAAAGATTTATTGTTTTTAGCCTTGTCAATCCAAACCGGATATCCATTATGGACGGGAGATTTAAAATTGCGTAAAGGACTTAAGAAGAAAGGACATACAAACATTGTTGATACTAATGAGTTGATCATCTTATTGGAAAAAAGGCGACAGTATTAGCACGATTCGTTTTGCATTTTTCAAAGTTTTTATTAATCTGCATATTTTTAACATATCAGATAAATTATTTGATCTAACCAAGAAGAGTAATTATGAAAAAATCAACTATTTCTTTTCTTGTTTTTCTTATAGTCATCCCGGTGTTTGCCCAGTGGGAATGGCAAATGCCCAGGCCGACAGGCGCAGCCCTGACGGATGTGGGTT
>JAADID010000055.1 GCA_013151505.1 Chlorobiota bacterium
TTGGATTGAAAGGCGGATTTAAGCAGATTTTTCGGGGGATTTAAATTCTTTGAGCGTGGACGCTTACAAAGCAAATATAACATTCTGGAATAAAAACTTTGAGCGGGACGCTCAAAGCGTGATTAAGGGAGCAATCCCGTGAAACGGGATTAAATGTGAATAACCCCGTATGGAATGCGGGGAAAGCAGGCAAAAAAAAATGAACCCTTGAAGGGTTCAAATCAAGTTTGAGCCGGGTCTTACCTTATGCCTTACCATCTGGCCATTCAATCTTCCACTATTCCATCCTGCCATTTTTCTCCCACTATTTAGAATCAGAAAAAATAAAATGCCCATTCTTGTGGTTTGCTCCCATTGATTTAATATTTTTGCAATCCTTAATACATCTAAATCACTCCATGATATGAAATATGACATTTTGGTTTTGGGCAGCGGTTGGGCAGCGGGCCCGGCGGATATGTAGCAGCCATCAGGGCGGCACAACTCGGTAAAAAAGTAGCGGTTATTGAAAAGGCGGAAATCGGCGGCGTTTGCCTCAACTGGGGATGTATTCCCACAAAAGCGTTGCTGAAAAGCGCCCAGGTTTTTAATTATGCCAAACATGCCGTGGATTATGGTGTTGACATCAAAGGCGATATTGAGGCCGACCTGGATGCCATGGTGAAACGCAGCCGCGGTGTTGCCGAGGGCATGAGCAAGGGCGTACAGTTCCTTTTCAGGAAAAATAAAATTGAGATCATCAAGGGCTTTGGTAAGGTGAAACCCGGCAAAAAGGTAGAAGTGACGGCTGACGACGGGAAAACTACCGATTACGAAGCCGGTCATATCATCATTGCCACCGGCGCCCGGTCTCGTGAACTGCCCAACCTGAAGCAGGACGGAAAAAAGATCATCGGATACCGTGATGCGCTGGTATTGACCAAAAAACCCAACAAGATGATCGTGGTAGGTTCCGGAGCCATCGGTTCCGAATTCGCTTATTTCTTCAACAGCATTGGCGTGGAAGTGATACTGGTGGAGTTTCTGCCACGGGTTGTCCCGTTGGAAGACGAGGAGGTTTCGAAACAACTGGAAAGGTCGTTCAAGAAAGCCAAAATGAAAGTGCTGACCAATGCCACGGTTGAAAAAGTGGATACCAAAGGAAAAGGTTGCAAGGTGACCATCCAGACCAAAAAAGGAGTGATTGAAGAAACCTGCGACATTGTTTTGTCTGCCGTGGGTATCACAACAAACCTTGAAGGCATCGGACTGGAAGAAACCGGGATCAAAACGGAAAAAGGCAAAGTGGCGGTTGATGACTTTTACCGCACAAATGTTGAAGGATATTACGCCATCGGCGATATTGTTCATGGTCCTGCGCTGGCGCATACCGCCTCGCATGAGGGTATCATCTGTGTGGAAAAAATTGCCGGAATGGATGTGGAACCGATGGATTACGGCAACATCCCTGCCTGTACTTATACAAGCCCCGAAATTGCTTCCGTGGGCATGACCGAAAAACAGGCCGTCGAAGCCGGGTATGAAATCAAAGTCGGGAAGTTTCCTTTCACTGCATCAGGCAAAGCCAGTGCTGCCGGGAAGAAAGACGGCTTTGTCAAAGTGATCTTTGACGCCAAGTACGGCGAGTGGCTGGGCTGTCACATGATCGGCGAAAACGTGACGGAAATGATCGCCGAAGTGGTCGTGGCGCGCAAGCTGGAAACCACCGGCCGGGAAATTATAGATTCCATTCATCCCCATCCCACCATGTCTGAAGCCATCATGGAAGCTGCGGCGGCTGCGTACGGGGAGGTGATCCATTTGTGATTGCTGAACTCCAAACTCAAGACTCCGGACTCAAAACTCCAAACTCAAGCCGGACTCCAAACTCCAAACTCAAGACTCCGGACTCAAAAACTAAACCGGTACGAAAACTTGATCAGGTAAACATTGGTGGATGTGGTGTTGAGCAGGTTGTCAATTTGATTGCCCAGATTGAATTCTCCTGAGCCATTGTATCCGTCCTGGCCGTGCGACCAGACAAAATAAACCGTCGAGCCGGGGACATATTCCCAGCGGATGACAAAATTCGAAAGCAGGTCGTAGAAACTGAAATCAGGATTGGAAAATGAATAATCGGGATTGGTTTTGGGGTCACAACCGTTGCCGGATATGCCCGGATCGCAAACCTGATATTTGTCATCCTCTTTGTTGTACCATATCTCGTTTTCACTGAAATGATAAAACTGATCGTGATAATTTTTGTTTCCTGCGTCAGTAACCACCTTATAGTCGGAGTAATCGCCGGAGAAAAAGAAAGGCTGTCCCCAGAATTGAATGGAAAGATCGGGGGTAATTGAGAAATTGAGGCGGAGGTTGATCACAAAAGTGCTCGTGTTGAGCGATGCCATGACATAACGCGTATCGTTTTTCAATTCGATGTCATCAACATAACGGGCATCCTCCCGGCTATAGAAATATCCCGGTTGGACAGAAAACTGGAAAGCGTCAAATGGCCGGTAGTTCAATCCTCCGCTTATTCCCCAGGATGTTTTGTAATTAAGGTCTCCCCATTCATAATTACCCCGGACGCTGGCCCAGAGCTTTTTTGTATTGTTGGTACCGAACGAAGGCCGGATCATCCATGACCCGGGATAATCAATGGCTGGGCCGCCACGCAACTCCGCCCTGTTTTTTTCTTTAAAAAATCTTCGAATACCGGCTTCGGCAGTATAATAATTCATGAACTGGGCGCTGCCGCCGAAAAAGAAGCCGGACCAAAGGTTTGTCAATGAGAAATCCCATCCCGACCATTGCCTGAAGCTCACGCTGTATTTTCTGAAAATACTCACCGGCACATATATTTGATAGGTTACCCAGGCAGATTCCTGGATGTTATCGGCAGAACGGAGATACCCCATATCGTTCAGTTCAAGCCCGGGAGAAAGCCAGCTGAAACGCCCCCCGTAAGTCCAGTTTCCGCCACCGATCTTACCTCCCCTGATTGCACCTCCAAACCCGGACATAGTGGTCAGGGTTGAATCCACATTCAGATGTAAAGCGTCCGGCCTTTGATAATACCTTCGCGAGGAGAGTTGCTGCCGCAGAATGGCTTCTTTGGTTCCGCTGACATAACTTCCCACAAGATTGATTTCCAGGCTGTATGTTTTTTCATTCCAGAAATTCGTAAAGTCAAAGCCTCCGGTATAAGCTGCCTTTGGTAAAAATTCAAGCGTTGAATCATTGATAAAACGGTTGGTTGCCGTGATCATTCCGCCCACGATGGTTTTTCCTTTTTTGATGTCCTGCTGCAGGCGTGCATTGAAGAAATTTGTAAACGGTTCAACCACCTCTTTACGTTTTTCACCATTGTTGTCTATCTCGGCTGTTTCTTTGTTGGTAAGGCTTTCCAATATCCCGATTGATAAACCGTTTTTTGTTTTTCCCGAAAGTTTAACAGCGCCGAGAATACGTGTATTACCGGAAATCTTCATATACTCGCCGTCGGCAAGGTCAGGGTAATAGCTCGGTCTTTTCCCGATTCTGCGGGAGTAAAAAAGATTATCCCTGCCCGATGGCCCTCCGCCTTTCGATATCGGGAAATCATAAATGTTGCTGCCCTCCACAAAGAACGGGCGTTTTTCTTCATAAAAGACTTCATAGGATGTAAGGTTCACCACCGAAGGATCGGCTTCCACCTGTCCGAAATCCGGGTTTACGGTAAAGTTCAGTGTCAGGTCATTGGTAACGGCAATTTTTCCGTCGAGGGCAATTTTTCCGTCGAGCCCTGCATTGTATTCCCATGTTTTACCCGTTGCATAAGGGTTGCCTTCCTCTTTTTCAGAAGTTTTCAGATCACCCATCACATAGGGTGTAAGGGCAATTTCCTTTTTTGGGTTGATATTATTGATACCGGTCAAATGGCCCCATTTGCTGACCCATCCGGCAGATTGTCGCGGCACCATCTCCCAGAGTGAAGTTTCCTGCTTGCGGAAAAGAACACGCAAAATTTCCAGCCCCCATACTTGTTCTTTGGCATCGGAAAAACGCAATTGATTGTACGGTATCTTCATTTCGACCAACCAGCCTTTATCATCAATTTTTACTTTCACATACCACACGGGATTCCACGTTACATCAAAGTTATTATCATTGGATATGCGTCCGTCAATTTTCACCCCGGCTGCATTTGCTCCAAAGACGAAAGCTGTGAGTTTGTCGTTGTAACTGTCCAGACCGATAAATACAGCATCGCCGTCCATATTGTCACGCCTGACCAGACGCCTTTCGATTTTATCCGGTTCGGAGTCATAACATCGTATGGCCACATACAGGTTTTGTTTACCGTACAATATTTTAAAAGCTGTAGGTTGTGACGGTTTGGCGTATTCATAGGGCTCCTGTTGGGTAAAATCACCCGACCATTCTGCAAGCTCCCAGACTTTTTCCGACAAAACACCGTCAATATGAGGCGGCTCACCTTCCACACGGACAGCGCGGTAAGTGCGTACTTCCTGCCCCAAAATGGAACTGGCAAGAAAAAAGATAAAAAAAATAAAAACTATTTTTAGTTTAATCATCCATTCGGGAAATAAGGATGCAAAGTTAGAAAAAAGGTATGTTCGGGAAACATCAGGGTTTCCCTCAAAAGGGCTGTCCAGACGGATAAACACATTAATTAATTATTAACAAACATGCGGAAATTAAAACGGAGAATTTTATTGAAAACATTTTCCGGGAAATTCCTTTTTCCCCTGGGATGAAATCCGTGAAATTGTTTTATGATTTCTTAAAATATATGCTGTTTCCTGGTGATTATTAAATAAACCTGTAAAATACTCCGGTGTTAGAATTAGAAATTTATGAAACTGTAACAGACTTTGGTGATTTTATCTGTCGGAAAACATTATCTTTACCGGCTTAAATTTTTCGGACAAGATGGAAATCGTAAAAACAAAAATACCTGACTTATATATTGTTAAGCCAAAGGTGTATGAAGATCACAGGGGATACTTTTTTGAATCCTATAACAAAGAGTCATTCCTGAAGCTCGGAATTGATGCCAACTTTGTGCAGGACAACGAGTCCATGTCTCAAAAAGGTGTTTTACGCGGGCTGCATTTTCAGCGTCCGCCTTTTGCCCAGGGAAAACTTGTTCGTGTGATGTGGGGTGCTGTGCTGGATGTGGCTGTTGATCTGCGAAAAGCATCTCCGACTTATGGCCAGTGGGAGTCAGTCGTCCTCACTCAAAAAAATAAATGGATGTATTGGATTCCTCCCGGCTTTGCTCACGGTTTTGCAGCCCTGGAGGATAACACCATCTTTTTTTATAAATGTACCAATATCTATAACAAGGAATCGGAAGGGGTCATCCGGTGGAACGATCCCACGCTGAATATTGAATGGAACATTGATAAACCTTTGATTACCGATCGTGATGCCAATGCGCCGTTTTTTAAGAATTTTGTAAGCCCTTTTTAAATCTGACGACCAAACATTCAGGATTTACACGGATATTTTCTAATGAATAAAACCCTAATAGCACGTATATCACTTTTATTGCTTACCGTTTTGTTGTTTGCTGGTTTTGGCGTCTGGACTACCCGTCAGCAAAAGCAAACGCCCGGAAACAATCAACAGTATTACCGGATTGTTGTACCGGTTATTCCCGATACGCTTTCATTTGCCGGCGAACCCGTTCCGCTGGATCTGTTTTACGTTAAAGAATCCCTCGACCGGGAACTGTCCGTAAATACTTACTGGCATTCTTCCACGCTGCAACTGATCAGAAAATCAACGCGCTGGTTTCCGGTTATTGAAAAGATTCTCAAACAAAATAACATCCCTGCCGACTTCAAATACCTGTGCGCGTGATCGAGAGCGGATTTTCAAATGTTGTCTCTCCGGCAGGCGCCACAGGATTCTGGCAACTGTTAAAGGGAACTGCGAAGGATTACGGCCTGCAGGTGAACAAAGAGATTGACGAAAGGTATGACGTGGAGAAATCAACACAGGCTGCCTGCAAATATTTTAAAAAAGAGTACGAAGAGTACAATAACTGGACGTTGGTTGCGGCTGCGTACAATGCCGGACATAACGGGATCAATAAACTAATGAAAGTGCAAAAGGCCGGTTCTTATTATGATATGTTGGTATCGGACGAAACCAACCGTTATCTTTACCGGATACTGGCCATGAAAATGATCTTTGAAGATCCCGAGAGTTTCGGGTTTTACCTGCAACCTGAAGATTATTATGAACCCATTCCCTATCATACGGTTGAAGTGAATAACCCGGTGGATAGCTGGGCGGATTTTGCGAAACAGCGGGGTATAAGTTACAAGCTTCTGAAATATTTCAATCCCTGGCTGCGGCAGCCCTACCTGAAAAATAAAAAGAAAAAAACTTATATTATCCGAATACCTGATCCGCCATACAACAGGACCTATAAGGATTTCAAAAAAGAACTTGCGGAATAGATGAGAGATGAAAATTACATACCGGTCGGTGATGAATTGCTTGAAGTGCTCGGTGCGCGGGTTCACAATCTGAAAAATATTGATGTGAACATCCCGCGCAACAAACTGGTGGTGATCACCGGTTTAAGCGGCAGCGGCAAGTCTTCCCTGGCTTTCGATACCATTTATGCCGAAGGTCAGCGGCGTTATATGGAAACCCTCTCATCTTATGCCCGGCAGTTTATCGGCCACATGGAAAGGCCGGATGTGGACAAAATAAACGGGTTGAGTCCCGTCATTTCCATTGAACAGAAATCGGTCAACCGCAACCCGCGCTCGACGGTGGGAACGATAACCGAAGTTTATGATTTTCTTCGCCTGTTGTTTGCCCGTGCGTCGGATGCTTATTCTTACAACACCGGGGAGAAAATGGTTCAGTATTCCGAAAAGCAGATCGGGGAGCTGATCGTGCGTGAGTTTGAAAACAGACAGGTTTCCATTCTGGCGCCGATTGTAAAAGGCCGGAAAGGACATTATCGTGAATTGTTTGAACAAATCCGCCAGCAGGGTTATCTGAAAGTGCGGGTGGATGGCGAGATCAGGGAGATCGCTTTCGGCTTGCAATTAGACCGGTATAAAGTGCATGATATCGAAGTTGTAATTGACCGGCTTGTTATCAGTGAAAAAAATATGCCACGAATAAACCGCACCATCCAGGAAGCTATGAAACAGGGGAAAGGCGTACTGATGGCGCTGGATGAAGAAACCGGAAAAATCAGGCATTTCAGTAAAAAGCTCATGTGCCCGACAACCGGCATTTCTTATGATGAACCTGAACCCAATTCCTTTTCATTCAACTCGCCTTATGGGGCCTGCCCGGTATGTAATGGCCTGGGTACCATTAACGAAGTGGATATTGAGAAAGTGATGCCGGACAAGTCGCTTTCCATACGGCGAGGTGGGATAAAACCCCTCGGCGAATACAAACACACCTGGGTTTTTAATCAGTTGGAAGCGATGGGTAAAAAATATGGTTTCAATCTGAATACTCCTGTCGGAGAGTTATCGGAAGAAGCCATACATGCCATCTTGTATGGCACCAACGAAACCATCGAGATCAAAAAAGAATATCTCGGCATTACTTCCTCCTATACTTTATCGTTTGAAGGAGTGATCAACTACATCATCAATTACAGCCAGGAAAATGCTTCCCATTCTTCAAGACGTTGGGCAAGAACATTCATGAATAAAAAGGTGTGCCCCGAATGTCACGGGACACGCCTGAAGAAGGAAGCCCTTTATTTTAAGATTGGCGGGAAAAATATTGCCGAGTTGGCGTCTGTCTCATTGATCCGCCTGCATGAATGGCTTGAGAACATCAGGGATGAAATGTCGGAAAACCAGCGAAGAATAGCGAGGGATATCATCCGGGAAATACGCAACCGCCTGGATTTCCTTTTGCAGGTCGGTATCGGTTATCTGCATCTGAACAGGCCTGCACGCAGTTTGTCAGGGGGTGAATCGCAGCGGATACGCCTGGCAACGCAAATTGGTTCGCAACTGACGGGAGTGTTGTATATACTTGACGAACCCAGTATCGGTTTGCATCAAAGAGACAACCACAGGCTGATCAAAGCGCTCAAAGACCTGCGGGACATCGGAAATTCCGTTTTCGTGGTGGAACATGACAAAGACACGATCCTTTCGGCTGACCATGTGATAGATATCGGTCCCGGGGCGGGCAGGCACGGGGGAGAGATCGTGGCCGAAGGAACTCCGGAGGAGATAAAAAACTTTGACACCGAAACGGCTGCCTATCTGAATGGAAGAAAATCAATTCCCATTCCCGGGAAGAGGAGAAAAGGTACAGGTAAGTCCATTATCCTGGAAGGTACAACAGGGAACAACCTGAAAGATCTTAAAGTGGAATTCCCTCTCGGTAAATTCATTTGTGTAACAGGCGTTTCAGGCAGCGGGAAATCCACACTGATCAATGAAACCCTTTATCCGGTCATGAGCAACCATTTTTATCATTCGCTGAAAAATCCGTTGCCTTACAAAAACATCCGGGGACTTGAGCATATTGACAAAGTCATCGAAATTGACCAGTCACCCATCGGGCGTACGCCCCGTTCCAACCCGGCAACTTATACCAAAGTGTTTGACGAGATCAGAAAACTGTTCGGAAACCTCCCCGAATCAAAGATCAGAGGCTACAAACCCGGCCGCTTTTCTTTCAATGTGAAAGGAGGGCGTTGCGAAACCTGTAAAGGCGCCGGGGTGCAAACCATTGAGATGAATTTCCTGCCGGATGTGTACGTGCTTTGTAAAGACTGCCAGGGAAAACGATACAACCGGGAGACGCTGGAAGTAAGATTCAAAGGCCACTCCATCAATGATGTGCTGAACATGACCATCAACCAGGCGGTGGATTTTTTTGAAAATATCCCTTCAATTATACAGAAATTAAGGACATTACGTGAAGTGGGACTGGGATACATCACCCTGGGGCAGTCATCCACAACGCTTTCGGGCGGGGAGGCACAGCGTGTGAAACTCGCTGCCGAGCTGGCCAAACGGGATACCGGACAAACACTGTACATCCTTGACGAACCCACAACGGGTTTGCATTTCGAAGATGTGAGCGTACTGCTTGACGTGTTGAACAAACTGGTTGACAAAGGCAATACGGTGATCGTCATCGAACACAATATGGAAGTGATCAAAGTGGCAGATCACATCATTGACCTGGGACCCGAAGGGGGCGATGAAGGCGGAAAACTTGTGGCTGAAGGTACACCCGAAGAGATCATCAATAACAATAATAGTTACACTGCGTTTTATTTAAAAAAAGAATTGTCATGAGCGACGAGAAAATTACAAAATTAAAAGAGTTCCGGCCCAAAAGCTGGACGGAGACCAAAGCACACGACTCCTGGTCGGTATTCAAGATCATGTCGGAAATAGTGGATGGGTACGAAGAACTGGCGCGCATTGGACCCTGCGTGGCTGTGTTCGGTTCGGCACGGATCAAGGAAAACGATCATTGTTATACGATGGGTATTGAGCTGGCTTACCTGCTGACAAAAAAAGGATTCGGCATCATTACCGGTGGCGGGCCGGGAGCCATGGAAGCCGCCAACAAAGGGGCCTATATCGCCGGTGGAAAATCCGTCGGCCTGAATATTAACCTGCCGCATGAACAACGTGCCAACCCCTATATTGATCCGGATAAACTGCTCGACTTTGACTATTTCTTTACACGGAAACTGATGTTCATGCGCTATTCGCAGGGATATGTGGTGTTGCCCGGCGGTTTTGGTACGATGGACGAGTTGTTTGAAGCCATCACACTGATACAAACCCATAAACTTGTGAAATTTCCTATTGTGATGGTCAGCAAGGATTACTGGGGAGGCCTGATCGACTGGATCAAGGACAAGATGCTGAAGGAAGGTAAGATCAGCGAAAAAGACCTCGATATATTTTATCTTGTTGATACGGTGGAGGAAGCCGTTGAGGTCATCGAGAACTTCTACAAAGAATATTCATTGAAACCTAATTTCTGATTTATTTTTTTCCCAACCGTACCGGCGACTTTAGTCGCCGATTCTACCCGAACCTCATCCTCCATTGCACCTGAAATCCGCAGTTTTTTTGCTTGCTGCGAATGACACGGATTACACGTATGTTGCTTTTCCCGGACATGTGAAGTTTTATATCCGTAAGATATTAAACATTCTCGCATTAGCGGCTTCTTCTTTTTCTGACATACGGATTTTAGATTGAAACGAGGATGACCTATCCACAGCATTTGTAATGCTTATTTCAGACCTTTTCGTCAATTACCGCTTGACTTTTGCCCTTCTGTTTTGTACATTTGCTTTAATCAACTAATACCGCATTCATATTCAAATTTTCTGCAATCATGAAAAAGCGGGGAAGCCGAACGGCTGACACTTCTGCTGCCCAACGGGCATATCATACGTTGTATGCTTCCGAACCGAAAGTTTTCGATGACCCGTTCGCCATTCAACTGACCGGTCCCGCCTGGAGATTTTGCCTTAAAAACAAATGGATTGTCCGGTTTATAGAAAGGCAATATGACTGGACTATGCCGATAATCGGCCATCATGTGGCCCGCTCCCGTTATGTGGAAGAACAACTGGATAAGCTTTTGGAAAAGGGATTTACACAATATGTTTTGCTCGGTGCAGGCATGGATTCTTTTGTTTTCAGAAGACCGGAACTTTCCGGAAAACTGGCTGTTTTTGAAATTGACCACCCGGGGACACAAACCCGGAAACGAGACAGGTTGAAAAAGCTGGGTATTCCCGAACCCCGTAACGTGAAATACATTGCCGTTGATTTTGAGCAAGATTCCCTGACGGAAAAGTTATCGGAAACCGGTTTTCAAGCGGATGAGAAAACGCTCTTTGCCTGGCTGGGCGTTGTACCTTATCTGACGGAAGCAAGTATTCTCACCACTCTGAAAGACATTGCAAAAACAGTGGCGCGGGGTTCCGAGCTGATTTTTGATGTGCTCTACCGTTCGGCGTTCACACAGGGCAAAGGAACCATGACAGGCAGAAAACTTTTCCGTTCAACCGAAAGGAAAGGAGAGCCGATGATCACGGGTTATGACCCGGATGATCTGAAACGGTTACTCCCGGAAACGGGATTTGAACTGACCTGTGTTGTCTCTCCTGATGATTTCACCAACATGTGGTTCACCGGCAGAAAAGACGGACTGAAACCGTGGAAGTACACTTATGTGGTCCGGGCAAGGGTGAAATAAGTACCGGCGACTTCAGTCGCCGGTTTTTCTTAACCTTTATTCTTGTCGCTTATCTTTGTTTCACGGATAGAACCGTACAGGTTCAATGAAGATATTTTATCCCCGGTATCTGAAATGCCTGTAATTGTCCTGTATGTGTTTTATGGGTTCTGCATTGCTAAAGCTGTAGATCCGGGACTGTCCAAAAAGTCAATTTTTGCGGCAATTAAGATCATAACTAATCAGCGTACATCTGCGTCAAAGAAAACAAAGAAAATCTGCGTCAACAGAGAGAAATTCCTGCCAGCGAATGATTCCCAGGTTTTCCACCTGACGGGAACAAGACTACCTGCCATGTAAAGTCCAAATTTAAAAAAATCAT
>JAADID010000129.1 GCA_013151505.1 Chlorobiota bacterium
TGCGTGATCCTGCGGCCCGAAACCGAATGGATAGAGATCGTGGAAGCCGGATGCGGTAAAGTAGTGGATGCAGACAAAGAACGGATAAAGGAAGCATACAGCTATTTTAAAAATAAAAAAGAGGAATTAGCGTTTCCGCCATTGTTCGGCGATGGTCAGGCAGCAAAGTTTATTTGCCGGACGATACTAAATAATGAGTGAAGCACAAAAAAACAAATTCCAAATCTCAAAATTGAGAACCAGGAAACAAGAGCCAAGACACTTAAGAATATGAAATGAAACAATAATTCTCCCCCCTCGGGGGAGACACAGAGGGGGTCAAAACTCAAAACTTAAATAAAAATATGACACTGAAAGAAGCGCAGAACAGGGTTGACCAATGGATAAACACAACAGGCGTCAGGTATTTTGACGAGCTGACCAATATGGCCCTGCTGACAGAGGAGGTGGGCGAAGTGGCCAGGATAATTGCCCGGAAATACGGTGAGCAATCATTTAAAAAATCAGATGAAGACGTTGACCTTGCCGATGAATTTGCCGATGTTCTGTTTGTGCTGATCTGCCTGGCAAACCAGACCGGCGTTGACCTGACCGGTGCCTTTGAAAAAAACCTCGAAAAGAAAGAAACCCGCGACAAATACCGGCATAAGAACAATAAGAAACTGAATAATAAATAAATACATTGATTTGGATAAATAAATACTTTTTTGGAAATTTGATGACTAATCTTTCTTCGACCTGATGTTATGCTGAACCACAGACTTTTTCTTTTGTTACTCCTCATCCTGCCCCTTGGTGTGGTTTCACAAAACATCGTAATCACAGGTGTGGTGAAAGACAAACAGACCAAGCAACCGCTTGCCTTCGTCAACATCCTTTCGAAAAGCGGAAAAGGAACAATCAGCGATATTGACGGGAAATTTACCCTTCGTTTACGAAAAAAAGAGTGCTGCCTTAATTTTTCTTCCGTGGGATACGAAACGCTGGATTACACTATTGATTACGATAAGAAATACTACAAAGTGTTTTTAACCCCCAAAAGCTATGAACTGCAAGAAGTTGAGATCCGTCCCGGTATCAACCCCGCCCACCGGATCATTGACAGCGTGCTGGCCAACCGCAACCGGAATGATCCCGAAAAACTCAAATCATTCAGATACATTTCTTACGACAAAATGATCGTGACCGTGGACACCAATTCCATCAGGCAAATTGACACAACTGAAGTAAGCAGGATGGATTCCCTCGCCAGAAAGGGAAGGGCTTTTCTGAAAAAAAGTGACCTTTTCATCATGGAAACCGTGACCGAACGAAAATTCAAATTCCCGGGTTTAAACCAGGAAACTGTTCTCGCTACCAAAGTCTCCGGATTTAAAGACCCCATGATGGCCTTTATGATCTCACAAGTACAGTCCACCTCTTTTTACGACGAACTGATCAAGATAGCAGGCAAAAGTTATGTGAACCCCATCAGCAGGGGAAGCAAGAAAAAATATTACTTCCAGATTGAGGATACGCTTTATGATGCCCGGAAAGACACCATTTTTATCATCTCATTCAGGCCGTTTCTGAAAACAAATTTTAACGGTATGAAAGGTTTTTTGTCCATCAACTCATACAAATGGGCAATCCAGAATGTAAAAGCCACTCCGGCAAGAGACACAACAGGGATCATTATCAAAATTGAGCAGGCCTACGATCTGGTGGACGATCATTGGTTTCCCGTGCAACTGCATACCGATATTATTTTTAAAAACGCACAGTTCGGAGCCGGAGGATACAAAATTAACCTGGTGGGAAACGGGAGGAGTTATATCAAGGATATTGAAATCAACCCGGATTTAAAAAACCGGAATTTCGGATACAGCGAAGTGGAGATTGAACCCGGCGCCGCACATAAAAAAGCAGAATTCTGGAAGGAATACAGGGTTGACAGCCTTTCGGCGCGCGAGGTAGAAACTTACCGGGTTATTGATTCCATCGGAAAAGCATCTAACTTTGATAAGATGGCCAATACTTTCCAGACCCTTCTTACCGGGCGTATTCCCGTCGGATTTATCAATATTGATCTGAATCAAATCCTCCGGTTTAACAACTATGAGGGCATTTATCTCGGACTTGGTATTCATACCAATGAACGGCTGTCAAAGGTATTCAGCATCGGTGGATACGGAGGGTATGCGTTTGGGGCAAAACGCTTTAATTATGGCGCTGACCTTAATATTCTGCTTCACAAACGGTCGCAGTCCAGGCTTCGGATTGATGGTTATAATACGGTGATTTCCAGTGGATATGTTGAGTTCTGGGATGACAAATACCAGCTATGGAATCCTTCCAACTTTTACAAATTCTTTATTAACCAGATGAATAATACCATAGGTGGTGAAATCAATTACACCTTTAAATTCAGGGCTTTGCGTCATTTCACCTGGGATGTTGGGTATGTTTATCAACAAAAAGAAACCTTCCGTGATTATTATTTTACAACTTCTGAAAACCCTGAAAAACAGCAAACGCTTTTTACTTTTTCCAACTTTTCAGTGGGTTTCAGGTTTGCTTTTAAAGAACGAACCATCGAAACCACAAAAGGGCGATTCTCGATGGGGACAGATTACCCTGTGGTTTATTTTAATTATACCCGGGGGGTTAAAGGTTTTCTTGATGGTGATTATGCTTTTAACCGTTTTGACCTGAAAATAGAACACAAAATCAAATTCAAATATCTGGGGCAGTTAAACTACCGTATCATGGCCGGGTACATCACGGGAGAAGTGCCCGTCAGCAACCTTTACAACGGAATAGGAACCTACAGCATCGTCACCTTGTATTCCCCGTACAGCTTCGGAACAATGCGTCCAAATGAATTTTATTCCGACCGGTATGTTTCTTTTTTCATCACCCAGAATTTCGGTAACATCCTCATCAATTTACCCAAATGGCATCCGGAACTGTTGCTGGTAACCAATATCGGCTTCGGTGATATGAAAAACAAAGAGAATCATCACGGGCTTTCTTTCAACACGATGGAAAAGGGGTATTACGAATCGGGGATCATGTTCCGTAAGCTGTATGACTTCCGTATTTATGACATCGGTGCGGGGGTTCTCTATCGTTACGGACCTTATAGTTTTGACAATCAGTCACTCAATTTCAGTTATAAGATCGGAATATTTTTCAGTTTCTGATATTTCTTAAATTTACACTGATTTTTATGTGAAAAACCGGCAAAAAACTGATTAGTGAAAGATTTTTTTATTCAGTATATCAAGCCCATCACAGCACTGGCCGTCCTTGCCTTTATGGTTTGGTATTTCGCCGGCATTGTCACCTATATCATTATCGCCACATTTCTCTCGCTTCTGGGTTTACCGCTGGTAAAACGCCTGAATAAGATCAAGATCGGCAAATACAATATACCCCATGGCTTAAGCGCTACCCTTACGCTCTTCACGATGATCATTATTTTCGGGCTTTTCATCCTGATCATTGTCCCGTTGATCATCCAGCAGACCAATGTCATTGCCTCCATCAATTTTGATGACCTGATCGCCCATTACGAGGAACCCATGAGGCGACTCAATGAATTTTTGATACAATACAATGTGATCGGCAGTGGCGAGACTATCGCACAATACCTTCAGAGTCAGCTTGCCGACCTGTTGAACCTGACCCGTTTCACTAACTTTTTTGCCAACCTCGTTTCAGCCACCGGCAATGTATTGATGGGAACATTCATCATTCTTTTCCTCACCTTTTATTTCCTTCTTGACGACCAGCTTCTGAAGAATTTTATTTTGTTGCTCACGCCGGATGACCATATTGATAACATCGAACGCATACTGCACCAGTCAAAATCACTTTTGGTCAGGTATTTCCAGGGTATCCTGCTGGAGATCGTAATTATGATGACACTTGAAGCGGCAGGTTTACTGATCTTTGGCATACCCAATGCCGTCCTCATCGGCTTTTTGGGCGGACTGATGAATGTGATCCCCTATCTCGGGCCAATCATTGGCGCCACAATCGGCGTAATACTGGCTTCTTTATCCGAACTGAGCACCGGGAATTACGACCATGTTTTTATGGCTGTAATTACGGTTATTGCTGTATTTGCCGGAGCTAATGTGGTTGACAACATCATCCTCCAACCTCAGATTTATTCGAGAAGAGTACGGGCTCATCCCGTGGAAGTCTTTCTTGTCATCATTCTCGGTGGCAAGCTGGCAGGCATTGTGGGAATGATCCTTGCCATTCCGACCTATACGGTTATCAAAGTCATTGCCAGGGAATTCGCCCAACAAATGAAGCTTGTAAAATTTTTAACCCGGAAAATGTAACCTTGATATACCTGTAGATTAGCAGGTTGTTACAAATTTTGAATAAATCACCCCCGATCTTTTTTTGCCCCCATACTTAACCATGTCATCCCGATAACGGCTGAAATAAATGAGGCCGCCATGATGCCGACTTTGGCAATTTGTTTGAACTCTTCGTCCTTAAAGGCAAGATCGGAAATAAACATGGACATGGTAAAGCCAATTCCCGCCAGAAAAGCAACGCCATAAATCTGTTTCCAGGTTACACCTTCGGGGAGAGCCGCTATTTTCAACCAGACCAACAATCGTGAAAAGATTGTAATTCCCAGGAATTTCCCAATGACAAGGCCGGCGATGATACCCAGTGAAATGGGATGCAGAAGCATATTAATGACACTCCCTTCGAAATGAACCCCGGCATTACTCAGGGCAAAAACAGGAAGGATGAAATAGGCTGTTATGGGGTGAAGCGCATGTTCGAGTTTCTGTAAGGGCGTCTGGGCTTGTTCATTCAGATCTTCAATCTCAGCGATCAGGTGTGCCTGTTCTTTTGTCAAAAGCAAGTTGTCGTTGGGTTGTTCTTTTTTAAATTTGTTTATAAACTTCGAAAGCCTGTTGACATATTCGTTCTCACCGATTTTTGTCCGTGCCGGGATGGTAAGCGCTATTAAAACCCCTGCGACTGTGGCATGAACACCCGAAAAAACAAAGGCCATCCAAACGCCAATAAAGCCGACAAGGGCATAAAAAACAGTCCTCCTTACGCCGGCAAAATTTGCAAGCAGCAACACTCCGATAAAAAATACTGCCGAAAGAAGTTCGGTATAATTAATTGTATCGGTGTAGAATATGGCAATGACCATAACTGCTCCCAAATCGTCTGCAATGGCAAGGGCAGTAAGGAAAATTTTCAGGTTTATGTTTACACGCTTGCCCAATAATGCAAGAAGCCCGAGTGCAAATGCGATGTCCGTTGCCATTGGTATTCCCCAACCTTCAAGATATTCAGGGTTTTTGATCATTACCAAAGCATAGATGACGGCAGGGATCAACATCCCCCCTATTGCTGCAGCGATGGGCATTGCCGCTTTTTTCACAGACGATAGTTCGCCACCTAATATTTCCCTTTTTATTTCAAGTCCGACAGTGAAAAAAAACAGGGCCATCAAACCATCGTTTATCCAGCTATGTAAAGAGCCGACCATATTGATCTGACCCCATACAAATCCAACTTTTAATTCATACCATAAGTAATTATATGAATCATAAAAGGGCGAATTGGCCCATATTAAGGCGACGACTGTTGCAAAAATCAAGATAATCCCGCCAAAAGCTTCCTCGCTTATAAAACGTGAAATCCTGAACGTATTTACAGGTTTATTTATAGTCATATTAAAAATAAGTGAAAAACAAAATTAATATATAAAGAAGAAGTATAGGTAACATGGAAATCATCAATTCATCAAAAAGACGGGTTTATCCAATTCTGCAATTTCCACAATGTCCTTTCGTGTTGCCCTGAAATCAATTTTTAAATCAACCTGTTTCCTCGTTTAATTGTTGTTGAATTGTCAGAACGGTCTTTTTTTCGAACCTGACATAGTGACACTGTACTTATTATTGTGTAAAATTAACAATATACTATTTCCGGCAACTTCCGGTCAGAACAATCACACTGAATTTCTTTTTGTAAAAAAAGAATTCCTGGTTCTCCCCAGCGTTCTACGGGCGACCGTACGGTCGGAGGGGATTACA
>JAADID010000174.1:0-4502 GCA_013151505.1 Chlorobiota bacterium
TTTCGGGAAAAGGCGCCGAAAAGGCGGGAGGCCGCTGGAACAGCAAAGGCGCCGCCGTGGTTTACACCAGCCAGTCGAGAGCGTTGTGTGTGGCCGAAATTGCCGTACATGCTGATCTGGGAATTGTTCCTACGGGTTACGAACTGGTTACCATTGAAATTCCGGACACCGTTGGCATTTATGAAATAATTCCGGATGAATTGCCTCCCGACTGGAAGTCCATTCCATATCCGGGTACGTTACAAGAAATCGGGGATACTTTGATCAGGGAAAACAAATACCTGGTCATCAAAGTGCCTTCGGCAGTGGTTCAGGGGGATTTCAATTATCTGCTCAATCCCGCTCACCCGGATTTCTTAAAAGTAAAAGTGCTGAAAACAGAGAAGTTTTCTTTTGATGACAGGATGTTTTTTTAATAAACCCGAGGGGTTCTTTTCTGTTATTATCGGAGCGTTCACCGGATTAATTTATATTTCATAATTATGTCATTAATGAAACACATGTTGTATAGCTTGATTTTTAGTTATTTAATAATTTTTATTAATGGCTAAAGCCGATTTGATTTTCTTTTTTAATCACGGCGCTGAAGCACCGTGCAAAAAGCAACAGCACGATATTTTGCCCCGGCTTTAGCCATTAACTTGTCATTTCCCAATGCGGTTTCTCATCTCACATAATTCTTTTTGATTTTCGACCCGCCGGATGCCAGACCACTCGTCGGGTCAGGGGAATTATTCTCCCCCGAACTCCATCAGATAAGCTTTGATGAATTCATCAAGGTCGCCGTCGAGGACAGCCTGCACGTTGGAGGTTTCCACATCCACGCGGTGGTCTTTCACCATTTTGTAAGGATGCAACACATACGAACGGATTTGTGAGCCCCATTCGATCTTTTTCTTGTTGCCTTCGATCTTTGCCTGGGCTTCACGCTTTTTGCGCATTTCAATCTCATACAACTGCGATTTGAGCATCTGCAAGGCTTTTTCGCGGTTCTGTCCCTGCGAGCGTGTTTCCTGGCATTCCACCACGATGCCCGAAGGGGCATGATGCAGGCGCACGGCTGTTTCCACCTTGTTCACATTCTGCCCACCGGGGCCGCTGGAGCGGAAAGTATCCCATGTGATGTCGGAAGCGTTGATCTCTATTTCAATGTCATCTTCCACAACAGGATAGACATAAACCGAAGCAAAAGAAGTGTGGCGGCGGTTGCCCGAATCAAACGGCGACAGCCGCACAAGGCGATGAACGCCGTTTTCCCCTTTCAGATAGCCGAATGCAAAATCGCCGTCAAACTCCAGTGTTACGGACTTGATGCCGGCCACATCGCCTTCCTGAAAGTCCAGCTCACGCACTTTGAAATTTTTACGTTCGCCGTAACGTATGTACATGCGCATGAGCATTTCGGCCCAGTCCTGGCTTTCTGTCCCCCCGGCGCCGGGGTTGATCTTCATGATGGCATTCAGTTTGTCCTCGGGAGCAGAGAGCATCTTCAGAAACTCGAGGTCTTTGATCTTGTCCTCTGCTTTTTTGAACTGTTCGTCCATTTCCTGCTGGGTTGCGTCGCCGGCTTCGAAGAATTCTTCCATGACCCATGACTTTCAGGTCGTTCATCTCTTCTTCGGCTTTGGCAAAGGCATCCGTCCAGCGCTTTTTCTCTTTGATTTTCTTTAGAAATTGTTCGGCTTTTTTCGGGTCATTCCAAAAATCGGTTGCCTGGGTCTTCTCTTCTTCTTCTTTGATCTGTTTCAGTTTCCCGTCAATGTCAAAGAAACCTCCTCAGGGCCGCTAATCTTTCCGACAGGTCCTTAACTCCTTCTGTTGTGTACATGGTTATTTTGATTTTGGGGGCAAAAATAGTGTTTTTCAGGACGCGGATTCCGAGGTACGGATTAGGATTCTGAACTGAAACCGGAAACACACTTAATCGTTTAATTCCGGGGAATGATGCGGGAAGGAATAGCTGCTGAAAAATCATTCCGCGGGAATCCCAAACAACTAATGGGAGAAATAAGGTATTGTATTTCATAGGTCTGGGATTGTCACATCGCTGCGCTCCTCACAATTGAACGCGGACAGGTTGGGTCTGGTTTCATAGGATAGACGCCAACCAATTGAAACCGGGAATTCTTTTATCGTTTAAACTGTGCCGGGGTGCGGGGATGCGGGGGATGGATTGGTGATTTGTGATTAGGGATTTGTGATTGGTGAAATAGTGAAGTAATTGAAGATGGAAAATTGAAAATAGAAGACTGATGACCCCGCCTGATCACGAAACCTCGGGACAGTCGGGCAGGCAATGACCAATTGACTGAGGGCTGAAGATTGCAGATTGAAAAATCCAACATCTCTCAATCCAAAATCCAAAATCCTAAATCTCTCCTTTGACCACCTGCCAGGCCAAATCGGGATGAAATCCTTTCTGAATGGCATAATTTACCAGTTTCCTGTGGCGACGGTATTCGTCACTCTCCCTGATTTTCTTTTTTGCCAAAAGATTTTTCAACGTTTGTACATATTCCTGTTCATCAATCTCATTCAGCCCCATCTGAACATAAATTTCCGGGATGTTTTTTTTACTCAGCTCGTAAAAGATCTTGTTCTTTCCCCATTTGTTATTGCGCATTTTGCTAACGGCAAAAGTGACGGCATAACGTTCTTCGTTTATATAATCTTCTTCTTCAAGCTTTTTGATAATTTGGGGTATGTTCTTCTCGGAAACCTGCCACTCGCGGAGTTTCTGATCCACATCGAATATGCATCGTTCCTGGTATGCGCAGTACTTCCGGGCTTTGTCAAGTATGAAAGTTTGCTCAGCCATAATTGGTTTTTAGTTTGTAAATAACATATTCCGCATCAAAGCGGAAACGGGTCATTTATTTAGAAAAATAGTGCAACGTTATGTCAAAGATAAGAATTCCGTTGTTATAAGCCAATTGCGACGGAACAATCAGCTTGATTTTACCCCCTTCGCCGATCAAAGGCAATCCCTGTTTCCATCCTTCAATCAGGTTAAACAATTTTTCGCTGAAAAACGATCGTTCCTGTAACAGGGTGCCGTCAAGATAATAACCTTTATAGCTAACGGTTACGATGGAGCTGTAGGTCGGATGATTGTCGTTGCCCGGTTCAACGATGTGATAAAATACACCTCCATCGGTAAATTCTCCGTCAATATTATGATCGGCAACATATTGCAAAATTGTATCGTGATCCAGTTCGGCTTGCGAAGGTCCCGGGTCTTCGGTTTTTTTACACCCTTCCAAAATAAAAAATGCAACCAGCACTAATCCTGTCAATAATAATATCCCTCTTTTTGTTTTCATGTTGTTCGCTTTAACTGTGCAAAAATAGATAAATGCCCGATTTATTCAGATAAATGTGATTTATCATTTTAAAAAACTTCCGAAATCAGTCTTTTGAATACACTATTCTGAAATCCGGCTGAAACAGCATTCCCGAATTCCGAAAATTTTTTTCTATAACCATTTTTTTATTTTTGCGTTTAATGGTAATCGAATCTTAACTTAAACTTTTAATTATGAAGAAAATTTATCTTACGTTAATATTTGGTTTATTAACAGTTGCCGGTTTGCAGGCACAAACATTACTTGCTTTTTATCCTTTCAGTTCGAATGGCGTTGACACGACAGGCAACAATGAAGATGCTTATCTGAAAAATGTAACTTTCAGCAATGGCGGTGTGTATTCGAATGGGATTTATAACGGAAATGATACTACGGGTTCTGTTATTCAAACTCCATCAATCAACAATTTCAATTTTGATGATTTCACCGTTCTTCTTGATTTTTATGTTGAAGAATATCCTGATTTTGACAAACCCATCATTATCGGCGGCCCTTCCTGGAGATGGTTAGGTGCTTACATGGATGAAAACGGAATACTTACGTTAATGGCCAACGACAAGGCGGTTTTTATCAAGAGTGAAAAATCCGCTGCGCTCAATACCTGGAACACCTTGGCGTTATCGTATGAAAAAAACACCGGGCAGCTTCGTCTTTACCTGAACTCCATCTTGATAGCTGATGGGAATGTCCAGGAATTAACACACAATAACGATGGAAAGTTTGTAAATGATCACAGGGGCGAAGGGCAAACATTTAAAGGCTACTGGCGAAATCTGAAGATTTACAACTCATCGGTTGTTGCCGGCATAGACAAAAACAATGAATTAAAAGGGATTCAGGTCTTGCGGGTGCGCGGTCAGTTGAAAATCCTCATCCCGGAAAATGAAAAAAGCGTTGAAATGCAGGTTGTTGACATGAACGGGAATAAACTATCTTCGAACGTATTGACAAGCGGAAAGAACCTTGTGAATATATCCGAAATAAGAACAGGAAGTTATCTGTTGCTTTTCGTTAACCGGTCAGGACAACAGGCTGTTGAAAAAATAACGGTTGTCAGATAGGAAAACAACTCATTTTGTGTTACACAGGATGTAAGCAACAGCGGGCTTTTCCGGCGATATTCTTTAATACCTTAAT
>JAADID010000174.1:4550-12491 GCA_013151505.1 Chlorobiota bacterium
GGTATTATTATTACTTTTGCCGTTCATTTTATTTAAAACCCCAAATATGAAAAAGCTTTTCCTTCCATTCGTTATACTATTTATTTTCAATTCGTGTACAAGCGTAAAGATCACAAATAACCGGGATAAAACGGTTGATTTTGAAAAATTCAGGACATACAGCTTTTACCCCTGGGATAAACAGAACAACGAGGTGGTCAACGAATATGACAAATTAACCATCCTCGGCTCCATAAAAAACGAAATGAACAAGCGGGGATACAAATTTGTTGAAACGGGAGGCGACCTGATCATTTCGGTCTTTGTGATCGTACAGGAAGAGACGAGTTATCAGGCCTATACAAACCACTATGGTCCGGGCTGGAATTACGGATATGCCGGTTATTACGGTAATGGATGGGGGGTTGGTTATTATGGTCCGGTACATAATAATACCACAATTACCAGCACTTCATACAACAAAGGAACACTGATCATTGATATTTTCAACAGTTCCGATAAAAGGCAGGTCTGGCAGGGAATTGCCTCAGGCGAGGTGACCGATAACCTGAACAGGCGCGACCGCAGGTTGCCCATGACCATCGGGCAGGTTTTCAGGAGATTCCCCGTAACACCCAAAAGCCAAAAAAAGATAGAGCAAATGCATGCCGAACAGCAGTGATCACGCTTGTTTCAGTAGTTGATCAACGAGGAAAGGAACACCCTCTCCTGCTTTTTTCCTAAGTATTAGCAGATTGGATACACCATGAACCTGAAATGCTTTCGGGTCAATGTAATATTTGGGCACTTCGTCTTTTACATAGTGCAGAAGTCCGGCAGCAGGATAGACCACCATGGAAGTTCCGATCACAATGACCATATCGGCGCCGGAAATGATCTCAACGGCCGGGCCGATCATGTCCACCGATTCACCGAACCAGACAATATGCGGCCGGAGTTGTGAACCTTTTTCACACTTGTCGCCAAGCTTAAGTTCCCAGTGGTCGAGCGTATAAACCAGGGAGGGGTCAACTGTGCTGCGGGCTTTTTTCAGTTCTCCGTGAAGATGCAGTACGTTGGACGATCCGGCACGTTCATGCAGGTCGTCCACATTTTGGGTAATGATCTGTACATTGAATTTTTCCTCAAGTTTTACAAGCGCTTTGTGACCCGCGTTGGGTTCTACTTCGAAAAGCTGCTTGCGGCGCTGGTTGTAAAATTCCAGAACCATTTCAGGGTCTCTTTCCCAGGCAACGGGTGAAGCCACTTCCTCGATGCGGTAGTTGTTCCAAAGGCCGTCGCTGTCGCGAAAGGTCTTTACCCCGCTTTCGGCGCTCATGCCTGCTCCGGTGAGGACGACAATTGTTTTCATGGTGAGGGTGTTTTAGGCAAAGATAATGATTGTGAAGGTTTTTTACAAAAGCATCGAGGCGAAAAGCCCAGGCCTGAAGGCCTGGGAAACTAATGTATGTTAATAAAAATATTTCACAAAAAAACGCCCCTTTTCAGGGGCGCTTTTGCCTAAACAAGAATCGCAACCATTAATGATATAGGCAAATTCTTTTACAGCAGACCCATACCGTCGAATACTTTCATCACGTCGCGAACGTGTTGTGATGAAGCTTTCAAAAGGGCCATTTCTTCTTCGTTCAACTGGATTTCGATGATTTCTTCAATGCCGTTCCTGCCCAGCTTGACCGGTGAACCCAGGTAAATATCTTTCTCACCCCACTGGCCGTCAAGGCGGACACAGCACGGGAAAATATGATTCTGGTTCAGGATAACCGATTCAACCATCTGTGCGGCTGCAGCCCCCGGAGCATACCATGCTGAAGTTCCCAGCAGGTTAACAATTTCGCCACCGCCCTTTCTGGTACGGGCAACAATTTCATCTAACCGTTCTTTGGGAATCAGTTCGGTAACCGGAATACCGGAAACCGTAGTATAACGCGGCAGAGGAACCATGGTGTCGCCATGCCCACCGAGAAGCAATGCCTGAATATCCATTGGCGAAATATTGAGCTCATTGGCAATAAAAGCCCTATAACGGGCCGTATCGAGCACACCGGCCTGTCCGAATACCTCATTGGCCGGTTTCCCGGAAGCGATATGTGCTGCATAGGTCATCACATCCAGCGGGTTTGATACGATAATGATGATGGCATCCGGCGATGCAGACATCACATTTTTTGTTACTTCCATTACGATCTTTGCGTTGGTGGAGATCAGATCATCACGCGACATGCCCGGTTTGCGGGGCACACCCGATGTGATGACCACCACGTTCGAACCTTCGGTTTTAGAATAGTCGTTGGTGTAACCGACAACTCTTGTGTCAAAATATTTGATGGGAGAACTTTCCCAGATGTCCAGCGCTTTACCTTCGGCAAGGCCCTCTTTAATATCAATGAGCACTATTTCATCAAGAAAGTTTCGTTGAGCCAAAACATCAGTACATGTTGCTCCCACATGTCCTGCTCCTACAACCGTTACTTTTTTCATTTTTTTAACTTTTTCTGTTAATGTTTACTGTTTTTGTTAGCTTGAACAAAAATAACAATAATAACGGGTTTTTGTTAAAGGAAAAACACAACATCCCCTATTTTTAAATCATTCTAAATATTAAGTGAGGTCTTCTATTTCAGTACCTGAAAAGCGGCATTCAGATAAACGTACATGTCCTTCCGGTTCGGCCCGATCAATTCATCGCTGCGCTTGTGTCCCAGCCGGACAACCACGGCATTTTTTCCGGGAATGGCAAACACATACTGGCCGAGTATTCCCCGCATATAAGGAATTTTATAGCCTTTGTAATTGATGATCCACCATTGATATCCGTAGTAATCTACCTGGTTGCCATCATCATCAATTAAAAAAGTGTCGGGCGAGGTTGCCTCTTCGAGATATTTTTCCGAGATGAGCTGTTTGCCGTTCCATTTTCCACGGTTCAGTATCAATTGACCCCAGCGGGCAAAATCACGGGCATTGGTATTGAAACAGCAATATGCTTTTTCCATTCCGTTTTCATGGTCGAGGCACCAGAGGGCATCATGTTTCGCACCGATCTTTTTCCAGAATTTTTCGGAAGCATATTCGCTGATGGTTCTTCCGGTAGCTGCCTGCAAAACCATGGCCAGCACTTCGGTATCAATACTCCGGTAGTAATGCCTCCGTCCCGGCTCCTCCATCATTTCCAGGTTGTTTACCATCTTTCTGATGTCATCGGTATAGTAAATCTCCGTTGTCGGGGAAAAAAGACTGGAATAGGATTCATCCCATTTCAGGCCGGAACTCATGGTAAGCAGGTTTTTGATGCTCACTTTTTCTTTTCCGTCTTCTTTGAATGAAGGTAAAAAATCGGCTACTTTCTGATCGAGGCTTTTGATGTAACCTTCATCAAGCGCAGCGCCGACCAGCAGGCCGACAATACTTTTTGCCGCACTAAACGAATTGGACAGGGAATTTGCGCTATATCCTTCCCAGTATTTTTCATAGACGATTTTCTCGTTCTGAATGACAAGAAACGCAACAGGTTCGTATGACATCATGGCTTCCATGGTGCTGTCGGCAATGACTGCGCTGTTATAGTCTTCCGCCACTTCCCAGGGTTGATAATCCCCGGCTTTGATGGTCCGGTTGTAAAAAATCCGGTAATCGTCAATATCCGGTAACTGATACCACAAGGCTCTCCAGGCATAGCGTGGCATAAGCATCATGATGATGGCAACCACTATTACAATGCCGGTGAGTATTTTATTCCTATTTTTCATGGCGCAAAGATAGTTTCCTATTTGGAACTTAAAAAAACAGCCTCCTGCTGTTAAACGGGAGGCTGTATCAGACATGAATAAAAAAATTATTCTTTCTTTTTCTGTGCATCCATCACCGCCACCATGATCATATCAACAATTTCCTTAACACTACTACCGATTCTTAAAACATGTACCGGTTTTTTCATGCCGTTAAGAACAGGCCCGATGGCTTCGGCTTTTGCAATTTCCATCAACAGTTTATGGGCAATATTTGCAGAAGACAAATTAGGAAATATCAACGTGTTGGCTTTCATATCCTTTAGTTTGGTAAAAGGGAAAAGCTCATGGCGCAGATCAGTATCCAGCGCCATGCTGGCCTGCATTTCACCGTCAACGATCAGGTCCGGATAATCCCTGTGCATGATCTCGATGACTTTCATCAGTTTTTCATTCACCACACTTTTTACCGAACCGAAGTTTGAATAGGACAACAGAGCGATTCTCGGTTCGATCATGAACCGCCGTACTTCTTCAGCCGTTTGAAGGATAATGTCCACCAGTTCTTCGGTTGAAGGATCCATGTTTACCGTACAGTCGCTTAAAAAGAACGGACCTTCTTTGGTGTTGATGATATACATTCCGCTGACGGTTTTGTTGTTTTCACGTCTTCCGATCGTGTGCAAAGCCGGAATGATCGAGTCCGGGTAATTCCGGGTCAAGCCGAGCAGTGTGGCATCGGCATAGCCGGTTTCCACCAGCATCGTGGCAAAATAGTTCCTGTGGGAAACCATGTCCATGGCTGCCGTCATGGTCACACCTTTTCGTTTTCTTTTCTCGTACAGAATTTTTGCGAACTGTTGTCTTCTGTCTTTTTCCCTTTCCGATTTATTATCAATTATTTCAACATTACCTAACTCCAGTTCATTTTCCCCGATCATTCTTCGGATGGTCTCTTCATCACCCAGCAATACCGGGATTGCCAGTTTTTCGTTCACAACAATTTCGGCAGCTTTAAGCATTTTATAATCCTGGGCATCAGCCAGGACAACTTTTTTCGGAGTGCGAATGCAGGTTGCTTTCATTTGCCTGCGGAGCTTATTGCTCAGACCCATTCTGCGACGCAATTCTTCAAGATATTTTTTCCAGTCTTCAACAGGCTTTTTGGCAATTCCCGTTTCCATAGCTGCTTTTGCCACAGCCGGCGCAACCCGTTCAATAAGCCGTGGGTCGGTTGGTTTGGGGATGATGTATTCGCGGCCGAATTTCAGATTCTGAACGGCAAAAGCGATGTTCACTTCTTCGGGAACCGGTTCTTTGGCCAGCTCAGCCAATGCTTTTGAAGCAGCCAGTTTCATTTCGTCGTTGATTTCACTCGCCCTGACATCCAATGCACCGCGGAAGATATACGGGAATCCGAGGACATTATTGATTTGATTGGGATAGTCCGATCGCCCGGTGGCCATAATGATATCGTCACGGGTTTCCATGGCTTCTTCGTATCCGATCTCAGGAGTAGGGTTTGCCAGCGCAAAAACAATGGGATTATCCGCCATTGTGAGTAGCATTTCCTTTTTCAGTACACCGCCAATGGAAAGTCCAAGGAATACGTCAGCTCCTTTTACTGCATCTTCCAATGTATGAACCGGTTTATCGGTAACAAACTGTTTTTTAATGGGGTTTAAATCCGTCCTGTCCTTGTGAAGTACGCCTTTGCTGTCAAGCATAATGATATTATCGGGATTGGCGCCAAGTTTGACATACAATTTCGTACATGAAACTGAGGCTGCTCCGGCACCGTTCACAACAATTTTAATATCCTGTATTCTTTTCCCGGCCAATTCCAGGGCATTCAACAGTCCGGCAGCCGTGATAATGGCTGTTCCGTGCTGGTCGTCGTGCATGATGGGGATATCAAGTTCCGATTTCAGGCGTTCTTCAATTTCAAAACATTCCGGCGCTTTAATGTCTTCGAGATTAATCCCTCCGAAGGTCGGAGGTCGGGGAAATCGCTTTTACCGTTTCGATAAATTTGTCAATATCCGTTTCATTGATTTCAATATCAAATACATCAATGTCGGAAAAAACTTTAAACAAAAGTCCTTTCCCTTCCATTACCGGTTTTCCGGCCAGAGGACCGATGTTTCCAAGGCCCAAAACAGCCGTTCCGTTTGATATAACAGCAACAAGGTTACCTTTCGCTGTGTATTTATATACGTCGTCCGGGTTTTTGTCAATAGCGAGACAGGGATCGGCAACACCCGGGGTATAAGCCAGGGACAAATCACGTTGTGTGCTGTAGGGTTTGGTCGGAATAACTTCGAGCTTGCCCGGACGCCCCAATGCATGATAATTAAAGGCGTCTTTTCTGAATAATGTATCCATGATTATTAAATTTTACGGGGCAAAATTAAAGCATTAATACACGGAAAGAAAGATAATTCAAATAAATATCGTTAATTTATAAACGATCAAAATTCAACCGGAAAAACCTATGTTTCCGTAATTTGTAATCAGGATAACATGATAAGATATCATTTAAATAAAATACCGTGTTCAAGGATGTATCTGTGCAGATAATACGAGTAACCTGTCCCGGAATTTCGGGAAACTGTTGAATTGGTAACGACAACAAATCACCACTCAATCATTTTACCATTTGTTGATGGGGACTCCCACTCTCGCCTCAGGCGAGATCGGAGTTAAACGATATATTTTGCTTTCTGTTTCAACTGGTCATCCACCCCCGTAACCTGCAACCCGTAAACCTTCATATCCGAATTCCGAACTCCGAACTCCAAACTCAAGACTCCGAACTCAAAACTCCGAACTCAAAACTCCGAACTCAAAACTCCGAACTCCTCTACCTCGTCAGGATAATTTTCCGTGAAGTTATTTTGCTTCCGTTCCGCAGGCTGTAAAAATAAACTCCCGGCGGAACTTTTTGCCCGTTTCGGTTTTGGGCATTCCATACAAACTGATGTCTGCCGGCGTTGAGATTTCCTTTGACAAGTGTAACTATTTTACGGCCTGTCAGGTCAAAAACATCAAGCGTTACATCCGCATTGTGGTTCAGGTTGAAATCAATGGTAATATTTTTATTGAACGGGTTCGGATAAGCGGTCAGGTCGGTTATCTGTTCTTTTTGACCGGTTATACCGGTCCACGTGTAACCAATGTCAAAGAAGCTGAGTATTTCTGCCATCACCCCGTCTTTTCGGTTACCGCCTTCATCAATAAAACCGGCAAACTGGCAGGATGAACCGATGGTTTTATAGGTATCATTTTCGTAAGAAACCATCACGCCATAATAAGGGTCCTGGTTGCTCATGAGTAAGACAGCATCTTCGGACGCTTCAATATGGTCAATATAATTGTTGATTCCCCCGTACGTAAATGTATAATCCTTTAAAAAGTCATTTTCCTCGCCGACAATAACCGAGAGGTCATCGGTGCCGTCATCTGTTCCCTGAATATGGAACATTTCATAAACATCTGTCTGCGGGTCATTTGCCCATGCATCGCCGCCTTCCATATAAACCCGTCCGCCTCCGTTCAGAAATGCGGCAAGGATCTGCCCTTCCCTTTCGGTCAACTGGTGATTGTCTGGAAAATAACCAAGTAAAACAAAAACGGCACGGTAGCCAGTAATACTGTCGGGCATATAATCTGTTTCGTCGGCGGCTATCTGAAGGGTGTTCAGGCACATGATCAGGCTGTCCACAGGATCTTCCTCCCTGCAAAGATTGAGGATAATAATTTGCTTTTGCCCGATAATCAGTTGAAATGCCGCACTGTCCGCGACGTTGCGATCAGCTGCCATGTTTACGGTTAATCCGGCAAACGTGCCTTCGGGTGTATCTCCCTCCGCCTGTACCTGAAAGACAGCCTGTGTGGTATCGCCTGCCATAAGATCACCCACACTGACCTGGTCTGTCAAAACAGATAAATATTCAATGTTTGTCGTTAATCCGGCTATCACGTTAAAAGCGCCGGATGAACCGGAATTCGTGAGGTCCAAAACCAGATTTGCCGTTTCACCGGGATCAAGTTTATTGTTGTTGTTCCCGTTGGAATCATCAATTGTAAAACCGGTATATTCCAGAACCGGGGCATGTGCTGTCAGCGAAAAACCGGATTGCCAGACTGTGGAATCAGCGAGATCCGTCGCCGTAACGGTAAATTCAATCTCATAATTATCAGGAACGGAATC
>JAADID010000179.1 GCA_013151505.1 Chlorobiota bacterium
CCATGAAAGAAATGGGCAGTGAACTGGAAAATTGTATTGCAGATCTAAAATACGGCGCCATCGGAATCAACATCTGGAATGCCGTGTCTTTTATGCTGCCGCAATGCCCGTGGGGAGCTTATCCGGGACATTCGCTGAATGATATCCAGAGCGGAATCGGCGTAGTGCACAACAGTCTGATGCTGGACCATACGGAGAAATCGGTGCTTTACGGGCCGTTTCGCACTCTGCCACGCGCACTGAACCTGGCACCGCCCAGACCGCCCTGGTTTGTAACCAACAAAGCGGCGCATATTTCCGTGAAACGGCTTACACAGTTTGAGGCGGACAGAAAAATATACCGTTTGCCGGGAATTTTGGTTTCGGCATTAAGGGGGTGATCCCGTAAGCTGGGCGGGATTTGCAATCCCGACCTGGCAGTAAAACAAAGGATATGTAAAAAAATATAAAAAATGGATTACAACCTTCCGGATTGCAAATCCGGAAGAGCGATAGAGTGAAAATGAATATATCAGAAGAATACGATTATGTGATCATCGGGTCAGGTTTCGGCGGGTCTGTATCGGCTCTGCGGTTGACGGAAAAAGGGTATAAGGTGCTGGTCATCGAAAAAGGGAAATGGTTTGCGCCTGAAGACTTCCCAAAAACCAACTGGAACCTGAGACGCTGGATGTGGCTGCCTTCGATGGGCTTTTACGGCATCTTCAAGCTCACATTTTTCAGACATGTGGGCGTTTTGAGCGGAACCGGTGTCGGCGGCGGCTCGCTGGTGTATGCCAACACCCTGCCGCGACCCAAATCCTCCTTCTTCACCAGCGGCAACTGGAAAGGGCTGGCTGACTGGGAAAAAGAACTGACTCCCCATTATGCAGAAGCCGAACAGATGCTGGGTGTTACCCCGAACCCCAAATTCTTCGATGCCGACCTGGTACTGAAAGAAGTAGCCAAAAACCTCGGAAAGGAAAACGAATTTGAAGCGCCGAACGTGGGCGTCTTTTTCGGGAAAAATGACGGAGTGGATGAAGAAGAAGTCCCCGATCCCTTTTTCGGCGGCGAAGGTCCCAGCAGAAAAGGTTGCGTCTTCTGCGGGCAGTGCATGACCGGCTGTCCTCACAATGCAAAAAACTCACTCGACAAAAACTACCTGTACCTGGCGCAAAAACGGGGTGCTGAAATCCTTGCTGAAAGAAAAGTTACAGAAGTAAAACCTGCCGGCGCCCCGGACGGCTCCGACGGCTACCTGGTGCGTTTCAAAAACTCCACAAAACGGTTTGGAAAATATCAGACCGTAAAAGCCAATGGGGTAATCTTTTCCGGTGGCGTGCTGGGGACAGTGCGGCTGCTGCTGGATATGAAAGCCAAAAAACGTCTGCCGCGGCTGTCATCGCAGGTGGGAGATCATGTACGCACCAACAACGAAAATCTTTCGATGGTGCTGACTTCAAAAAAAGAGTACAATTTTTCCAAAGGTATAGCCATCGGCTCCATCTTCCCGCCCGACGAAAACGGCCACATCGAACCCGTCCGTTATGGAGAAGGCTCGGGCTTCTGGAAAATATTCGGAATGCCCATGGTTTTCGGGGATACTTTTTTAAACAGGGCAGGTAAGTTACTGAAACAACTGTTTACAAGTCCCGTCAGTTGGTTTAAAGTGTATTTCACCAAAGACTTTTCCCAGCGTTCCGTCATCCTGCTGTTCATGCAGCACCTCGACAGCACAATCCGGTTCAAGCGGGGATGGTTCCGGTTGAAATCGTCCATGTCCACCGGCCCGAAACCCACGCCGTTCATGCCTATGGCCAAACGGCTGGCCGAAGAAACGGAAAAGGTGATTGACGGCAATTCGTTCATGCTCAACGCCGATGTACTGACCGGTGCGCCATCTACGGCACACATCCTCGGCGGGGCTGTCATCGGCGAAAACGCTGAAAAAGGGGTGATTGACATCAACCACAAGGTTTTTGGATACAAAAAAATGTATGTGTGCGACGGCTCGGCCGTCTCGGCAAACCCCGGCGTCAACCCCTCGCTATCCATCACCGCCATGACGGAACGGGCGATGAGTATGATTCCTGAAAAAAGTTGAATGACGAACGCGAATAATGAAAAGGGTTTGTCTTGTAAATCACATCATATCCAAAAACAGCACCCTGCTATGAGTGATGGGGAAACTTGATAACAAAAAAAATAATGCCATGAAACAAATCAGTTATCCGGTCATTTATAGCCGGGAAAAACAATAATACAGATTTGCATCGGACAGCAAACCAAAAACATCCAATAAAAAAGAGTCACTTCATGAGATTAAAGGTAACTCAAATCATAACTTTATTCCTGGTTCTGGTAGGAATATCCGCTTGTTCCCCTATAATCAAAAGCTTTTACGGGATAAAGAAACCACAACCGCTTGATGATGAACAAATCTCGAAATACGCGGAAAAACTGAAATTGCCGGCAGCAGATGTTTACCGGATTGACACTTCATACCTGACTTTCATCCTTTCTCTCGATACTGCCAAATTCAAATCCGAGCGGAAAAACCACTACCAGCCATTACAAGCATTGTATTTTGACCGGTCAGGAAATCCGATCTCATTTCATGTAAACTGTTATGCCGGAGGTTTCCCGAATCTGAAATGGAACCGCAATGGTAATTTCGACACATTTCCGCCAAAAACACAGGCGCCGCTGGACAGTATTCTTTCTTTAGAAAGACTTCTTGATTTTATTAGACCGTTAACTGCAAGCCGGGAATTTAACTTCGCACAATATGATTACGTTGTCGTTGTCTTCTGGAACCGTTTTATGAAAAGGCAAAGCAAACGGTTGATCCGTACGGTGCAGGAAAACCACCGTTTGGACACAATCAAAAGTGTAAAGGTTATTTATATAAATGATGATAATTTGTTTGCAGCGGAATAGGTATAAACTTTTCCAAAGTTTGGAACTTTGGAAAAGTTTTTGATACTGTCAGAAATAACGTACCACCGTCAACTCAAAACCATTTAACAATTCCCGGGCTTTCTCCATATCACGGCTAAATCCCAGCATCATGCCACCGCCGCCCGAACCGCAAAGTTTTAAATAACAGGCATCGGATGAAATGCCTTTTTCCCAAACATTATTCAGATGGCCGGGAACCATGGGGCGTAAATGGGATAAAGTAAATTGTGAAAGTTGCTTTAACTGTGAAAATAATACATCGGTTTTGTCATCCAGAAACGATTGAATGCATCCGTTGGTCAGCGGAATAAAATCGTTATCCACTTTATTGCAAAAGCTTTCCCGTTTACATTCTTCTGTAAACCAGTTGACCAGTGGCTGGGTTTCTCCCGGCGACCCCGAGTCAAGTAAAAAAACAGCTTCATTTCCGTTTCCTCTTCCCCGGGGAAGGTTCACAACTCTCAACTTATCTTTTCCTTCCACAAGGATGGCTTCCTGCAGATAGCTGACCAACGGGTCAAGGCCGGAACTGGTGCCGTGAAAATAAGATTCCAGTTGGGCAAACTGCTGTTTTAAAGTGAGCAGTTCGGCAGTTGTCAGATCATGACTAACAGGGATCGGATTTTCAGCATACCGGTCATAAAGTGCGGCCACTAAAGCCCCCGAACTGCCGAGTCCGTAACCGATAGGCAAACTGCTGTCAAAAACCAGCCCGTTGGTGATATCATTTTCCAAATCATCCAGACGGAGCCTGCACAGGAGTTTTTTATTAGCAGCTATCTCTTTCAGGTGGGAAAAATATCCATTCAGGTGTTCCCTGAAATTTAATACGGTATTATCGGAAGCGTCAGGCGCAAATGTCAAACGGCCATATTTCTGTTTATACGGAACGCTCAATGCACCTGATCCGAAAATGAGCGCATATTCCCCGAACATCAGGATTTTCCCGCAAAATTTTTTCTCCGTCTTATTCATCCTCCAACTTTTATCTCTCCATTTTTATCTTTTATTCTTTCCGGACCATTTCCCACTTCATCATCAATGTATCCTCCGGCAGTGAGGTATGGCATCAACTCATTTTCAATAAAATTCATCACAACATTCCGGTATGCGGCAGGATAAAGCAGGTGCACATTGGGCCCGGCATCCAATGTAAAACTAACGGGCGTATTTTGTTTTTGCCTGAAATTAAAAACCCGCTCAATGATGTTCAGCGTATTGGGTTTCATCAAGAGATAGTACGGGTTGGATGTCATCATCATGGCATGCATTGACAGCGCTTCCAGTTCGGTAATGCGAATAAATGTCTGAAAGTCTCCCCGGCTCATGGCATCAAGCAGGACTTTCAGATTTTTACGTGCCAGTTTATATTTTTGCTTGGCGAATGGGTGTTTATCCATCAGGCTGTGACCCACACGGCTTGAAACTTTTTTTTGCCCTGCATCAATTAGCAGGATGGTATCCCTGTATGTGAGAAAATCAGGATGAATATCCTGTTGTACCGGAAAAGCATACAGGTCGGATGTTCCCGGCAGCCCCTCTGTATCCCCCCAGAGGGAAATCCCGCCATAAACCGAACGACAGGCACTACCCGAACCCAGGCGGGCGATGTAAGATGCTTTCCTGAAGAACTCATCGTCATCGGTTAAAGTGTTAAAATAATTTCGTTCCAGATCACACAGAATCAGTGCCAGAGCGCTCATTCCCGAGGCCGAAGAAGCAATGCCTGCTGAATGAGGAAAGTTGTTTTTCGAATGAATGACAAACTTTAACCGGCCGATAAAAGGGAAAGTGTCTTTCAGACTATCAAAAAAGTTTTTCGTTTTCTTTTCAAATTGCTCGTTCCGCTCGCCGTCAAAGTAAAAAACAACATCCATCCCCCTTTCATCTGCCGGCATGTATTCCAAAACCGTTTCCGTGTTGGAATTTTTCAAGGTAAAACTGACGGACGGATTCTGCGGCAACTGTACCGGCTTTTTTCCCCAGTATTTCACCAGGGCAATGTTGGACGGGCTTCTCCACCCGATCCTGCCGGACGGGATTTCTCCCCGGAATTGCAACTCCGGATTTCGGTATAAGTCGGTTGAGGGATTGCGGGTCATTTGTTGCCAAAGATAGAAAAGAAAATTTTAGCCGTTATTTTTGTTAAATAGCAAAATTAAAAAGATTGCATAATCACCCTGTTCAGCCGGGCAGCTAACCATTCGAGGGTATAATCACTAAAAGTTGCTACTTTTGGGGATTATATTCACTAAAAGTTATTACTTTTGGGGGTTTAATATTCAATCCTATGATAAAACGAGAGTTAGAAACAACCATTCTAAAACGAATTGACAGTAAAAAAGCTATCATTATTCTCGGTCCGCGACAATCGGGGAAAACCACTTTAATTGAGAACATCCTTTCAAAAAAAGGCAAATATCTTCTTTTGGATTGTGACGACCCTTTGGTACGTGAACAACTTCAGAATGCAAATACTGAAAAACTAAAACAAATAATCGGCTCCAATAAAATTGTTTTTATTGATGAGGCGCAAAGGGTTAAAAACATTGGTTTAACGCTGAAAATAATAACCGACAGAATAAAAAACATACAACTATTTGTCAGCGGGTCATCATCATTTGACCTTGCGAATGAAGTCAATGAGCCGTTAACGGGCCGGAAATGGGAATATACCTTGTTTCCTATCAGTTGGGAAGAGTTGCAAAAACATTACGGATATTTACAATCGTTTCAGCAGTTAGAGCA